>NZ_JADOVC010000012.1:0-111844 GCF_015751645.1 Flavobacterium sp. CG_9.1 | reverse complement strand
ACTTATCGGTGAATTCTAAAATACTTTCTCCTGTAAATTTTTCCATTCTTTAAATTTACATAAAAAGTATAAGTAATTATCCGAACACCTCAAAATATTTATTATCCACTATTATTTAACACTGATTGGAATATTCCAATTTTCCCAACTTAGCGTAACATTATTAGCATTCACGGTATACACTAATTTTTCAGCGGTTGATTTAGCTACTTTTTGTTTTACTGTCACACGCAATTGATCTTCTTTTTCTTTGTAATCGTAAGCTCCCCATTGTTTTGCTTCTTTGTTAAAGATGATTACACATTCTTTTTCACTGGGCACAATAAAAAAGGAATATTTCCCTGCTGGCAATTTTGCTCCTTCAATTGTTACCTCTTTATCTGTTTCAAAAGTAGTTGCGTCGTTTGCTCCGGCACGCCAAACTTTATTAAATGGTACTAAAGCGCCCCAAATTTTTCTTGCATTTACCGACGGACTGCCGTAATTAATAGTAATGGTAGCACCATTTATTTTTCCTGTAGCTACTTCTTTACTGCTTGTAGGTTTTCCTTGAGCAGCAATAATATTCACAATGAATAAGGCGATAAGTGAAAAATGCATTTTTCTAATTCCTTTCATGATTTAAAATGTTTAAGTTTAAGTTATAAAAGTAAAAAAAGGCAATTTAATTCATTGTCATTCTTGTTTATTTTATGAAAATATTAAGTAATTTAAAAATTAATAGTTTTGCCTGATAAATGGCTGCGTTATAATTTTAAATTTTGTTATTTTTACAAAAATATACATTCTTTATTTGCAAACTATGAATACAATTGCGGAACACATTGCTGACTTTTTAAAGGAATACCCACCATTTAATCATTTGACTTTTGTAGAGTTATCAATAATTGCGACCAGTATCCGAGTGGTAAATTTAGAAAAACACAAAATATTGTTCCAGGTAAATGATCTTTTGCACGATAGTTTTTATGTTGTCGCCTCTGGTGTGATCAATTTATCTGTGATTGCTGATGCAGAGGAAACACTATTGAACAAATGTAACGAAGGAGATATTTTTGGTTTGCGTCCATTTTTTGCTAAAAACAATTACATGATGACGGCAAAAGCAAGAGAAGAAAGCATTGTTTATGCCATTCCTATTGCTACTTTTCGGCCTTTTGTAGCCAATAATGCAGAAGTTTTAAATTTTTTATTGGAAAGTTTTGCTGTGAACACGCGGAATCCCAAGGATAAAGAAAATTTAATAGGAAAATTGATCTCTGACAACGTTTTTTATTCAGATCAACAGTCCGAAATGCAATACTTTCAAACTTTATCTTACAACACTTCGCCCTTAAAAACCAATAGTAGCGCTATAGTTCAAGAAGTTGCGCAATTAATGACCGAAGCTTTAAAGAATAATATTGTCGTTTGTGACAATAATATTCCTTTAGGTATTATTACAGACGCCGATATGCGCTCTAAAGTTGCCACGGGACGATTTCCTCTGACTGCCTCTGTTGCTAAAATAATGTCTTCGCCTGTAATTACAGTATTGGAAAATGTTTCTTTAGCCGAAGCGCAATTGCTGATGCTAAAATATAATGTGACTCATTTGTGTGTAACTCAAGATGGTACCGATAAATCTATTGTTAAAGGAATTATTAGTGAACACGATTTAATTCTTGCGCAAGCTAATAATCCAGGGGTTTTAATCAAAGAAATTAAACGCTGTCAATCATCAAAAGAATTAAAACAAATTCGGGAACGGTTAACTGATTTAATTCAGACGTCCATTTCAAAAAATATACCGCTTTCTCACGTATTTAATATTGCCAGCGAAATCAATTTGGCAATCATTAAACGTACAGTTGAATTATCGATTTTAGATTTAGGCTCACCTCCTGCCCGTTTTGCCTGGTTGAGTATAGGAAGTCAAGGTAGAAAAGAACAATTATTATTAACGGATCAAGATAGTATTTTGATCTTTGAAGATGTGTCTGCGGACAAATATCGAGAGGTAAAAGACTATTTCTTAAAGTTGGGAAAAAGAACGACGGCCACGCTTGAAAAAATTGGTTACGAACTTTGTCCAAACGGACACATGGGAAGTAATATGTTATGGTGTAAGTCTTTGACAGACTGGATAAAACAGTACGATAGTTGGATGAATACTCCAGGTGAAAACAGTAATGATTTAAGCAGTATTTTCTTTGATTATGAAATCACTTTTGGAGAACAAAAAATTGAAGATGCGATTGGAAATGTCGTTTTCAAAAATGCAAAAAACAACACTTTGTTTTTTGACTTTCTTGGAAACGATGCATTACGAAAAAACTCTCCATTAACTTTTTTCAAAAAATTCAATGTTGAAGAAGAGGGAGTCAATAAAGACAAATTTGATATTAAAACACGGGCCTTGATGCCATTAATTGATGGCGCGAGACTTTTTGCTTTGTATTTTGATATTAGAGGCATTAATAATACGTTCCAAAGATTCAAACAACTATCAATCACAGACCCAAAACATGCTGAAATTTATCTTAATTGTGCCGAAGCCTTTTTGACTTTATCAAAATTTAGAATATCAGAAGGTCTAAAAAATGACAATTCAGGCCAATTTATAAATTTGGAAGAATTATCAAAAATTGATCGTGAAAAATTAAAAAATGCATTAGCTCCTATGAGGGAATTAGAAGAACTTATAAAAGGAAAATTTCAACTTACACAATTTTCATAATCATGTTAGACTGGCTAAAAAATATTAATAAAGAACACCCTGAATTTTGGAAAAATTATGTTTCAAAATTTGATAAAAAATCATCTCGATATGTTGTTTTATCAACAGAAACCTCTGGTTTAAATACAGATAAAGATGTTATTTTATCTATTGGTTCTTTTGCAGTAATTGACAGCAGTATCATTATAGGTGACAGTTTTGAAGCGGTTTTATTACAATATAAATTTTTCCATGATAATGGTCTTTCTAATGAATTTCTGGTAGAGAGTAAAATGAAAAAACTAGGAGAGCCGGATGCTATAAAAGCATTTATCGATTTTATAGGGAATTCCACTTTAGTTGGACATCATATCGATTTTGATGTCGAGATGATTAACGCTGCTTTAGAAAGGTTAGATTGTGGGCGCTTAAAAAATGAAGCATTAGACATTGTTGTTATGCATCGAAAACTAAATGATATTAACGACAAGCAATTTTCCCTAGATGAACTTTGCACTGCCTACAATATTCCTAAAAGCGATCGAAATTCAGCAGCCGAAGATGCGTATAAAACTGCTTTGTTATTTTTAAAGTTAAAATCGAGATTGGGCATAAAGTAGCTTTCAATCTATTCAACAAGCATTATTCCCTCCCAAAACCGCCCATGATGTGTAATTGAAACAGGGCTTACAATTAAACTTGAAATGTCTTTAACAAATGGAATACCATTGATTTTGGTGATTTTTGTTTCTAATTCTATCTTCTTAATTTGACTAAAATACATTTTTTTAGCAACAGCAATAGTATAAACTGATTCGTTTGAAATTTGTGTTTGCGTATGGTATGTAAAGCCATTGCAAGAAACGGTTCCTAAATTTTCACTTTCGTACCAACAGTCTAATTGCAACGGAATATAGCCTCTGATTCCCGTTTCCCGATTGTAGATTTTATAAGCAGCTTCTTTTCTAGTCCATAAGTTCCAAACCATTATCTCTGGATTTAAGGCATTAGCAATAAGCAGTTGCTCGTTTTCTGTAAAAATTTTGTCTAAAAAACGGTTCCGTTGCCAGTTGCTTTCTTTCTTAGCTAAAGCCAAATCTACAATATCGTTTCCTATCATTTGCTAGTTTTAGTTTGGAACAATAAAAGAGAATCGTTTTAATACTTGTACTCTACTTTTCAGCTAGTTTTATTGCAACAATTTCCATCGCCGCTTTTACATTTATCATTTTTTCCATCGATTCATTATCAATTATTATATTGTATTTCTCTTCGATATCTAGAATCACATCGACAAGGTTAGCTGAATTTATTTTTAAATCATTGATAAAATCGGTTTCCTCTGTAAGGGCATCAAATGATTCCTGATTTTGTACATACGGTTTTACGATGGTTTTCAATTGCTCGATTATTTCTTGCTTACTTATCATTTATTTGATGTGTTATTTCTGTTAATTTATTTTAGCTTTACTACTTTGTTTGTGAAGAAAGGACTGACGTGATAAATTAGGTCTTTAAGGCTATGCCGCTTTCCATTTTTTAAAAATCACACAACCATTGACATCTCCAAAACCAAAACTGGCTTTAGCAATTATATTTAGTTCTTTTTTTATCAATTCTTTTGGAATCTTGGACTCATCGATGAGTGCTGTGATTTCGGCGTGCAAATCGTCGCAATTAATATTCGGAAAAACAAATCCTTGATCTAATTGCAATACCGATGCTACACTTTCAATACTTCCCGCTCCAGACAGGCAATGACCTACCATTGATTTTAAGGAATTTATATAAGGAAAGTCTTTCCCTTTTCGTTCTAAAGCTTCGCTCCAATTCTGAATTTCTAAACCATCTTTAGAAGTTGCAGTCAAATGGCCGTTGATGGCATCAATCTCGTTTGCATCTATTCCAGCATTTGCTATAGCATTTTTAATACACCTTTGTACCGCCATTGGATTTGGCGCCGTCATGGTTCCCAATCCCCGTTGCCCTCCAGAATTGATGTTTCCTCCTAAGACTTCAGCGTAAATTCGGGCACCACGAGCCAAAGCAGTTTCTAAATCTTCTAGAACCAAAGCCCCTGCTCCGCTACCTGGAACAAATCCCGAAGCACTAGCACTCATGGGTCTCGAGCCTTGTTCTGGTGCGTCATTATGTTTGAAAGTACACACGCGCATGGCATCAAAACCACCCCAAATATACGGTCCAGAGTCACTGGTACTCCCTGCTAAAATGCGTTTGGCCTGACCTAATTTAATTCGTTCATAAGCCATCAATATACTTTCGGTTCCTGTTGTACAGGCAGAAGAATTAGTTGTCACTTGATTCCCTAATCCTAATTTCCCACCTAAGTAAGCACTTACACCACTATTCATCGTTTGTGCTACGGCCGTACTTCCCAACCGTCGTGTTTGAAAATCATCTATTTTATAAATGCTTTCGCGAAATTTATCAATTCCTGAAGTTCCAGTTCCAAAAATAGTTCCGCTGTCCCAATCCGGTTCTTCGTTATTTTCTAAAGTCAAACCAGCATCTTTCCAAGCATCTATTCCTGCAATCACCCCATATAAAATCCCAGTTGAATTGAAGTTTCGTAACTCTAATTCTGAGAAATATTGCAATGCCAGTTCAGTAGAAATTTCAGGTTTTCCAGCAATTTGACAAGAAAATTGTAATCGCTCCAACTCTGTATCGTGCTTAATCCCTGAAATTCCATTTTTGATAGCATGAGTAAACACATCAAGCCCTACTCCATTTGGAGCAACAACACCAAGACCCGTTATAACTACTCGTTTTTCCATACAAAAATTAATTTTAAACCATTAAGTCATTAAGATATTTCACTCTTTGAAACCATTATTCCTGCTATTGTTCCCGTACAAACCTCTTCTCCTTTTTCATTTTTCATAATGACTTTACATTTTAATTTTCCGAATCTAAAGTATATTTTTTCTGAAATTACAGTCACTCTTTCAGTAGGAAATACCGGTTTTAAAAACTCTATTTCTGATGATGTTAAGGCAATTGAAGTAGCTTTATTAAATGAATCATCTAATAGAAAAATTCCTAAACAAACCAATCCAATTTGCGCCATTACTTCTGTTAGGATAACTCCTGGAGTTATCGGGTTATCTTTAAAATGTCCTTTGTAAAAATCCAGATTCTCGTCAAAATAATACGTACCTTCTACTCCATTTTCGTTGATATGAAGAATTTCGTCCACAAACAAAAACGGTTTGGAATACGGTAATTTTGCTATAATTTCTTGGTTAGTCATATTTTTGAACACTGATTTAAAACTGTAACAAAACCCGTTGTGCGGAAAATCCAGGGCCAAAACTTAACATTAATCCTTTGTCTCCTTTTTTAGGCTGCTTCTCCATTATTTGCTCTAAAACATATAAAACTGTGGCACTAGACATGTTTCCATATAAGCGCAAAACTTCTTTCGTATCATCGATATTTTTTCCCATACTCGAAAACAAACTTTCTACTGTTTGTACAATTTTTTTTCCACCGGGATGAAATATTAAATGATCAATATCTTCTATTTTTAAATTGTTTTTTTCTAAAAACGGATAAATAATAGCTGGAAAATGAGAAGCAATTGTTTCTGGCACTTCAATATCTAAAACCATTTGCAATCCTGAATTCGTTAGTTTAAAACCCATCATGTGAATGTTATCATAGAAATGATACATCTCCTCCGCTACAATTTCCGGGCCTTCATCATCTTCATGAGAAGATAGCAACACACAAGCCGCTCCATCACCAAAAATAGCTGCACTTACAATATTTGCCATCGAAAAATCATCTAATTGAAAGGTTGCCGTTGGACTTTCAACTGCAATGACAGCAGCTCGTTTTCCTGGATTGGCTTGCAAGAAATTCTTAGCATATATAATCCCAGAAATTCCAGCTGCACAACCCATTTCAGTAACGGGAAGGCGAACAATATCCTGACGTAATTTTAATTTGTTTATCAAATAGGCATCCAGTGAAGGAATCATAATACCGGTACAACTGACTGTAATGATGTAATCTAAATCTTCTGGATTCCAATTGGCTTTTGTCAGTGCTTTTTCGAGAACCTTTTTCCCTAAGTCAATGACTTCACGAACATAGATATCATTTCTTTCTTCAAATGAAGTTTTTGTAAATACTTCAATTGGATCCATAATGGAATATCTTTTATCTACAGCTGCTCCTTCAAAAATCTTCTTTACTTTTCTAATGAAACGTTCGTCTTGCCCTACTAACCAGGAATCCAAAAAAGGAAGTATTTCATCTGTATTTCTGGAATATTTTGGTAACTGTTTTGTTACGGTTTTAATTTTTACACTCATATTTTTGAAATTATCCATTGGTAGCGAAAAGCCCATTTCCAATGAATTTTATAGTTGATAAAGTTTAATTTTTTGGAGAAACGAACTAACTCTTCCTTTTTAAAACCCCTTAATATTGAAGTCAATCCATCTTCTCTTGACATGTCGTTCAATTGAAACACAAAACATAATCCTTGAAACAAGCGGTATGCAATTGCACTTCGATGTAAATCATTGATCACTATGCCTATACTTGCATTGCTTTCAAATACATTCAACAACTGAACAATTTCATCGTCTTTGAAATGGTGCAATGTCAAAGTGCACAGAACGATATCATATTTTAATTCTGCAAATGAAGGTCTGAAAATATCTAGACATTGGTAGCTGATGTTGGGATAATCTTCAGATAATTTTCGAGCATGTGAAATGGTGAAATTATTAGCGTCAATTCCTATCAATCGGAATTTCAAATTATTTTTTAATCCAAAATCGGCTAAAGTCCTTAACATATCACCATTACCGCAACCTACATCAAGAATTACAATTTCTTTTGATTTGGATTCTTTGGCAATTAGTTCCCTTACTCCTTTTAAAGTTAACTGATTTCCTCCTAAAAGCTGATTAATTTTAGCTATTTTATCCAAGGCATCTCTTAATTCTTCTCCTTCGAGCAGAAAGTCATCCATTATTTCGGAATCATTGGTTCTGTGCGTTGTGTTTATAGCCATTTATATAGGTTTACCATGCGTTTTTTTTATTATCATTGGCAGAAGGAATGGGAAAAGTATCAAAATTTTCAGTACAATTTGTGCTGTTTTTTCATGTTGTAATAGCTTTCCTAACCGACGACCTGTTTGCAATCTTTTTTTAAAATTTTTATTCCAATCGTTTAAATAATTATCTTCTAAGGTGGCTCTATCAATTTTATTTTCTAAAAAATGTATTGTATTTTCCGCCGCTAGTTTTGCACTGTGAATAGCCATTGCCATTCCGTTTCCACACAAAGGATGAATCAATCCGGCGGTATCACCAATCATAAGTATATGCTCTTCTATACATTTTTTTTCTTCAAATGAAACTTGACTAATTGTTAAAGGCTTTTCAAATTGTATGGTAGCATTTTTAAAAATTTCTTTCAAATTTGGATTTTGATAAACTACGTGAGTTTGATACTCTTCAATAGACTTGTACTTTTTGAATGTGTCATAATTGGCAAGATAACATATATTTACTAAATTATTTTCTATTTTAGACACACCACAATAGCCTCCCTTAAAATGATGTAAACCAACACAGTCATCTGGAAAATCTAGCTTATAATGAGCCTTAACACCTAACCAATGTGATTGTTTTTGAATAAAGTTACGTTTTAATTTGATGTCTAGATTGGATCTTTTTCCAAAAGCTCCAAGTACAATTGATGTAGCATAGGTATTCGAATTTGTGGTGACTGTAAATGTACCGTCTAAAAATTCAATATCATTTACCGTCTCTTGAACAATTACACAACCACGCTCTTTCGCTTGGTGATATAAATAGTTATCTAATTGATACCTACTTATCCCAAATCCGCCCAAAGGCAAAACTGTGTTTAAAGATTTTCCAGAAACTAATGAAAAGGAAAGTGTATCAATGTGTTTAGGAAGCATCGAATTAATCTCTAAACCAAGTGATATTAGATAAGGTAAAACTTCATTAGAAATGTATTCGCCACAGACCTTGTGTTTGGGAAATTCATTTTTTTCGATTACTAAAACAGTATAGTTATTATTTTTAAGATGGATTGCAGCAATTAGTCCTGCCAAACCGCCACCAACAATAACTATTGAATTTTGTATCATAGTGGTAAACTTAAGAATTTAGATCTATAAAGCGTTTTAAAATGCTCTAAATTTTTACACAAATTTTGTAATAAAAAATATAAAGTACTAGATTTGTTTTAACTATGAAAAAAACCACTATTAAGCGAGTATTACTTTCACTAACTATTATTTTGGTGGTAGTTTATTATTGTGCAGGGATTCTTTTTGATCCCAGTCTAGTAATTTTTATAAAACCTTTTATTATACCAATCTTTATTGGCTATGCCGTACTAACTAATGGCAAGCAGCTTACATTGAACTATTTTTTATTTGTATCCTTTTTTTATGCTTACCAGCTTTTAATCTTGTTTTGGGAGGATTCAGCACACTTGTTTAGAGCAGCCATGGTAGCCTCTTTTTTTTGCTATTTATCTTTAATACGATTAGGTTATCGATCCATTAAAAGAAGTAAATTATACACACTGCCTAGTGGATTTACACTTTTTATATTACTACTAAATTGCATGTTTTTACTGCTAATTTTGTATATTTTGATATCTGCCATTGGTGATCAATATCTTAATATTATTTTAGTTTTTAATGCCATCATTACTGTATTTTTAGGTGTTACGGCCGTATTGTACTTAAGTAAATTTGGAGATAGAAAAGCATACTATTTCTTTTTCGGAGCCTTTGCCCTTATTTTTAATGATGTTTTTGCCGCCATTGGCACTTATTTTGTACACAATATTGTTTTAAATAGTTTAGATAGATTACTTCATTTTGGTTCTTTCTATTTAATTTATCTCTTTGTTGTAAGCAAAAAAAAAGTTGAAAATCATTTAGATGATTCTCAACCTTCAGTTTAATTATACTTTATTATTTTTAATTTCCTCTACAATCTCAGGATTCAACAGCGTTGATGTATCTCCAAAATTAGAATAATCTCCTTCGGCAATCTTTCGAAGGATTCGCCTCATAATTTTTCCAGAACGGGTTTTTGGCAAACCAGAAACAAACTGGATTTTATCTAATTTAGCTATTGGTCCAATATGATCTGAAATATGTTGATTAATTTCTTTAGCTAGATTTTCTTTGTTTCTGGTTTCTCCCATTTCTTTCAAAATAACAAAGCCATATAAAGCATTCCCTTTGATGTCATGTGGGAAACCGACAATTGCTGACTCAGCAACGGCTGGATGCTCATTAATTGCGTCTTCTATGGGTGCTGTTCCTAGATTGTGTCCTGAAACAATTATTACATCATCGACACGACCCGTAATTCTATAGTAGCCCACTTCATCGCGTAATGCACCGTCTCCCGTAAAAAATTTCCCTGGAAAGGCCGAAAAATAGGTGTCTTTATAGCGCTGGTGGTCCCCCCAAATAGTTCGAGCAATTCCTGGCCACGGAAACTTAATACATAGGCTTCCCGTCACTTGATTATCTTCTATTTCATTGCGCTTATCATCCATAAGAACAGGTTGGATTCCAGGTAAAGGCAAAGAAGCGTATGTTGGTTTTGTTGGTGTAACAAATGCCAACGGCGAAATCATAATTCCACCTGTTTCTGTTTGCCACCACGTATCTACAACAGGACATCTTTTATCACCAACATGGTCATTGTACCAGTGCCAAGCTTCCTCATTGATTGGTTCTCCTACAGATCCAATTACTTTCAGCGACTTCAATGGATATTTTTGTACAAATTTGACATTTTCTTTTGCCAAAGCACGAATAGCAGTTGGAGCCGTATAAAACTGTGTCACTTTATGTTTTTCGATTACCTCCCAAAAACGGCTGAAGTCAGGATACGAAGGAACTCCTTCAAAAAGTACAGTAGTTGCTCCGTTCAATAATGGTCCGTAAAGGATATAGGAATGTCCGGTAATCCAACCAATGTCGGCAGTACACCAGAAAACATCACTTTCTTCATAATTGAAAACATTCTTAAAAGTATACGCGGTATAGACCATGTAACCGGCTGTAGTATGAACCATTCCCTTCGGTTTTCCAGTTGAACCAGACGTGTATAAAATAAATAATGGATCTTCAGCATCCATAATTTCGGCTACATTATTGTCTGAAGCTTGATCCAAAAGTGGTTGCAACCATTGGTCACGTCCTTCTTTCATAGTGATATCAGAGTGAATTCTCTTGGCTACTAAAACTTTTTCGACACAAGGACATTTTTCTAATGCTTCATCAATTATTCCTTTTAAATCAATGGTTTTGTTTCCACGAAAACCTCCATCTGAGGTGATAACCATTTTACAGCTACTGTCATTGATACGACTGGCCACCGCCGAGGCTGAAAATCCTGCAAAAACAACAGAATGTATGGCTCCAATTCTTGCACAAGCCAATACTGAAACGGCTAATTCAGGAATCATCGGTAAGTAGATACACACTCGATCTCCTTTTGTTATTCCTTGTTCTCGCAATACATTTGCCATTTTACAAACACGTTGATGTAATTCAGTATAAGTAATATGCAATGCGGTCTCGGAAGGATCATTAGGTTCAAAAATAATTGCCGTTTTCTCCCCTCTTTTTGCAAGATGCCTGTCAATACAATTTTTGACAATATTTACTTTGGCTTCCGTAAACCATTTAATGTCGGCATCAGCCATATTAAAGTCAACAACTTTATCCCATTGCTGGTACCAAGTGAAATTTTCTTCTGCTATTTTACCCCAAAATTTTCTAGGTTCACGAACTGATTTATTGTAATGTTTAAAATATTGTTCTAGATTTTCAATTTTGTAGTAGCTCATAATATAATTTTTTATAAAAGTATTAAATCTCTAGCTATTCTTTAAATTATATATTTTATAAATACCGATAAAAAAATACAGATTATCAAATTATAAGGCTGTTTTGGTACTAATTAGTTCAATTTTTATTGTTTTCGGCAAAATTTATAAAACACAAAAGGGCGAGATAGATTTAAATCTACCTCACCTAATGCATCAACAAAATTTAACAACAATTATAATCACCAATAAATTGAATAAATCACATCCTAAAAAACAACTAAAATGGAATTAATATTGGAAGATTTTCTGTACCAACTTACAACTATAAACAAAAGGGATATTCTACAGACCCATTATTCATTAAGAATTACTTCACTCAACTTTAAGCTCGTTTAAAATTAAGTGAATGTAAAAGCATCCATAATCATTTAGCTTTTTTAATAAATTTTAACTAATTCAAAATATTATCTAATCAAATGATATAGTGCTAATTCCACACACCCTTTCATGTGGTAATTCCTAATTTTTATTTATCCTATCTTTTTCATAGCGGTCATAGATTCTCTTAGCCATTCTCCAACTTCTTCAATTGGATGTTGGCGTATTGTTTTGTTTACAGCAATAAGAACCGCATTTTCTACTCCGTTTGAATTTGAAAAAGGTTTACCTATTACATTTGTATCAATCGTTTTCATGAAATCCGTTAATAGCGGTTTACATGCATGGTCAAATAAATAACAACCATATTCTGCAGTATCCGAAATAATTCTGTTCATTTCATGTAATTTTTTTCTGGCTACTGTATTCGCTATTAAAGGCAATTCATGCAACGATTCATAATACGCCGATTCTTCAATAATTCCTGTTTGTGTCATGGTTTCAAAAGCTAACTCCACGCCTGCTTTCACCATGGCAATCATTAATACTCCATTGTCAAAATACTCTTGCTCTGAAATAGGAGCTGCTGTTGGCGCTGTTTTCTCGAAGTTAGTTTCTGCAGTTGCAGCTCTCCAAGTCAATAAATTAATATCATCATTAGCCCAATCAATCATCATATTTTTTGAAAATTCACCAGAAATAATATCATCCATGTGTTTTTGAAACAACGGACGCATGATCTCTTTTAATTCGTCAGACAAACGGAAAGCTTCAATTTTTGCAGGATTTGATAAACGATCCATCATATTAGTAATTCCACCATGTTTCAAAGCTTCTGTTACTGTTTCCCAACCGTACTGAATTAACTTCGAAGCATAAGCAGGCTCAATTCCTTTTTCTACCATTTTATCAAAACATAAAATACAACCTGTTTGTAACATTCCACAAAGAATGGTTTGTTCTCCCATCAAATCAGACTTTACTTCCGCAACAAATGATGAGTTTAAAACTCCCGCTTTATGACCGCCTGTTGCCACTGCATAGGCTTTTGCTTGAGCGAAACCTTCTCCATTGGGATTGTTTTCAGGATGAACCGCGATTAAAGTAGGCACACCAAAACCTCTTTTATATTCTTCTCGTACTTCGGAACCAGGACATTTTGGAGCACACATAATTACAGTAATGTCCTTACGAATTTGCATTCCTTCTTCGACAATATTAAACCCGTGAGAATAAGCTAATGTAGATCCTTTTTTCATCAAAGGCATAATTGCTGTTACGACAGCCGTATGCTGTTTATCCGGTGTAAGGTTGCAAACCAAATCAGCGGTTGGGATTAATTCTTCATAAGTTCCCACTTTGAATCCATTATCAGAAGCATTCATATAAGAAGCTCTTTTTTCGGAAATTGCTTCTGCACGCAAAGCATAAGAAATATCCAATCCTGAATCTCTCATGTTTAATCCTTGGTTTAAACCTTGAGCTCCACAACCTACAACAACTACTTTTTTCCCCTCTAAAGCTTTAATTCCGTCTACAAATTCAGATTGATCCATGAATTCGCAAACGCCTAATTGTTCTAATTGTAATCTAAGTGGTAATGAATTGAAATAATTTGCCATTTTTTTATATTTAATGAATGTAAATTTTTATAATTTAATAATTGATGCTAATCATGTTGAGATTCCTCCTTCGTCGGAATGACAAACTGCACGGCGACTGAACACTGCAAACTGAACACTTTATGAAAGTTCTTCTAATAGTGTTGAAATTTGCATTCTTTCTTTTGAAACGGAAATTCTTCCCGAGCGAACAAATTGCATGATTCCAAAGGGTTTTAATTTTTCGTATAATGCTTCTATTTCAGCACGTTGCCCTGATTTTGAAATCACAAAAAAGTCTCTTGCTACGGTTACTATTTCAGAATGGCTTTCTTTGATGATATTTTGAATCTGTTTTTCGTCGAATAATAAACTGGATTCAATTTTAAACAAAGCATTTTCCAGGAAAATAGTTTCTTCATCAACATGGTAAAATGCTTTGATAACTTCTATTTGCTTTTCAATTTGCCCTACTATATTTTGCACCCATTTTTCGGTTGTATTCACTACAATAATAAATCGAGAGACACTTTCGATTTCCGATTCGGATACATTTAAACTTAAAATATTGATATGGCGTTTCAAGAATATTCCAGATATTCTATTTAATAAGCCAACGTTGTTTTCTGAATATACAGAAATGGTGAATGTTTTATTTTCCATTTTAATTTTTGTTTAAAGTTTTTATGTTTAAAGTTTAAAGTTGAGGAACATTATTTTCAGTTTCCAACAACTTTAAACCTTAAACTTTAAACTATTTTAGGACAAACGAATGTCCGAAACCGATGCTCCTGTTGGAATCATTGGGAATACGTTATTTTCTTTTTCTACCATAACCTCAAGGAAATAGGATTCTTTTGAAGCCATCATTTCGGCAACGGCAGCATCTAAATCTTCTCTTTTAGTTACTTTTTTCGCTTTGATATAATAGCCTTCAGCAATGGCTATAAAATTTGGATTGATCATTTCCGTAGAAGCGTATCTTTTGTCAAAAAACAACTGTTGCCATTGACGTACCATTCCTAAAAATTCATTGTTTAAGACAACAATTTTCACAGGAACTTTAGTTTGGAAAATAGTTCCTAATTCCTGAATGGTCATTTGAAAACCACCATCACCAATTATCGCTACTACTTCTCGGTTTGGCATTCCCATTTTAGCACCAATAGCAGCAGGTAATGCAAATCCCATTGTTCCTAAACCACCAGAGGTAACATTACTTTTTGTCGAATTGAATTTGGCATAACGACACGCAAACATTTGGTGTTGTCCCACATCCGAAACCATAATAGCATCTCCTTTAGAGTGCTTGTTGATCATTTCAATGGTTTCTCCCATCGAAATTCCTTCTTTCTTAGGGTTTAACTCGTCATTAATTACCGCCTGCAATTCGATTTCATACTTCTCCTTGAATTCATTGTGCCAAGATTCATGCGTTTTACTTTCGATTAAAGGAATCAAAGCGCTTAAAGACTCTTTTACATCTGCTAAAACAGCGACCGTTGTTTTTACATTTTTATCAATTTCGGCGGGGTCAATTTCGAAATGAATTACTTTGGCTTGTTTCGCATAAGTAGCTAAGTTTCCAGTAACACGGTCATCGAAACGCATTCCAAGTGCAATTAATACATCACATTCATTGGTCAAAACATTGGGACCATAATTTCCATGCATTCCTAACATTCCTACATTTAATGGATGATCTGTTGGCAATGCCGAAAGACCTAATATAGTCCAAGCCGCAGGAATGCCCGATTTTTCAACCAGCGCTTTTAACTCGGCTTCCGCTTGACCAAGAATAATTCCTTGACCAAAAATGATAAATGGCTTTTTAGCTGCATTTATTAATTCAGCAGCTTCCTTCACTCTTTCGAGATTTAAAGTAGGCTTTGGATTGTAGCTTCGAATGCTAGTACATTTTTTATAGCTGAACTCTATTTCATCAAATTGAGCATTTTTTGTAATATCAATTAAAACAGGACCTGGGCGACCTGATTTTGCAATATAAAAAGCTTTAGCCATAATTTCTGGAATCTCAGAAGCTTCCGTAATTTGGTAATTCCATTTGGTTACAGGAGTCGAAATTCCAATAATATCAGTTTCCTGAAAAGCATCAGAACCCAATAAGTGTTTGCCTACTTGTCCAGTAATACAAACCATAGGTGTCGAATCGATTTGTGCATCAGCAATTCCTGTGACTAAATTTGTTGCTCCCGGACCTGATGTAGCAATAGCGACTCCTACTTTTCCGGTAGCTCTGGCAAAACCTTGTGCGGCATGCGTTGCCCCTTGTTCGTGACGGACAAGCACATGATGTAATTGATCTTTAAATTTATATAATTCGTCGTAAACTGGCATAATAGCACCACCTGGATATCCATAAACCAAATTTACCCCTTCTTCTAGTAAGCATCTAATAACGGCCTCAGCGCCAGATATTTTATTGTTTTTCATTTTTTATTTTTTTTAGCAAAAGCCTTTTTCAAAAATCAATGTCAAAAATCAATTAGAATTATTTTCCTACCGCTATAAAAATTACTTTTTTGTAATTCTTACAGCTTTTTTACTTTTATTTATCGGTTACACATCCTGTTGATGCACTTGAAACTGATCGGATATACTTTAATAAAACGCCTTTATTTACTTTTAGAGCAGGCTGTACCCATTCTGCCTTTCTTGATGCAAACTCTGCCTCCGAAATCTTCAAGTTGATGGTATTATTCACTGCATCGATAGTAATAATGTCTCCATTCTTGACCAGTGCTATGCCTCCGCCCTCAAAAGCTTCAGGTGTAACATGCCCAACCACAAAACCATGTGAGCCTCCAGAAAAACGCCCGTCTGTAATTAAGGCTACACTTTTTCCAAGTCCTGCACCCATAATGGCCGAAGTAGGCTTAAGCATCTCTGGCATTCCAGGACCGCCTTTAGGTCCGCAGTACCGAATGACGACTACATTTCCGGGTTTAACTTCTCCACTGCGAACGCCTGTAATTACATCCTGTTCATTTTCATAAACGATAGCGTCACCTTCAAAATATTCTCCTTCATTTCCACTAATTTTTGCCACACAACCGTCTTCAGCAAGATTTCCAAATAAAATTTGAATATTTCCTGTCGCTTTCAGCGCTTTTTGAATTTCATGAATAACCTCTTGACCGTCGTGCAAATCTGGAACAATAGCTAAATTTTCAGCCAATGTTTTACCGGTAACGGTTAAGCAATCTCCATGTAGCAATCCTTGTTTTAATAAATATTTCATTACCGCTGGTACACCTCCTGCTTCATGTAGGTCTTCCATTAAGTATTTCCCACTGGGTTTCAAATCAGCAAGTAATGGCGTTTTATCACTGATATCTTGAAAATCCTTCAACGTAATTTCTATATCAACTGAATGTGCCATAGCGATCAAATGCATGACGGCATTGGTAGATCCACCTAAAACAGCTACCATTGTTATGGCATTTTCAAAGGCCTGGCGTGTCATGATATCTCTGGGTTTGATATCTTTTTCTAATAAGATTCTAATTGCTTTTCCAGCATCAATACATTCTTGTTTTTTTTCAGGACTTAATGCTGGATTGGATGAACTATAAGGCAAACTCATCCCTAAAGCTTCGATAGCCGAAGACATTGTATTTGCGGTATACATTCCACCACATGCTCCTGCGCCAGGACAAGCGTTTTGAATTACTCCTTTAAAATCCTCTGGAGTAATCGAATTACTGAATTTTTTTCCTAAAGCTTCAAAGGCAGAAACTATGTTCAAAGATTCTCCTTTCCATTTCCCAGAATGGATGCTTCCGCCATACACCATAATTGATGGGCGATTCACTCTACCCATTGCAATTACAGAACCAGGCATATTTTTATCACAACCTGGAATAGCAATTAAACCATCATACCATTGCGCACCCATTACAGTTTCAATAGAATCTGCAATGACATCTCTAGAAACTAAAGAAAAACGCATCCCATCGGTACCATTTGAAATACCATCACTGACACCAATCGTGTTAAAAATCAATCCAACTAAATTTTCTTTCCAGACTCCTGTTTTTATTTCACTTGCTAAACCATTTAGGTGCATGTTGCACGGATTTCCTTCGTAACCCATACTAACAATTCCGACTTGTGCTTTTTTTAAATCTTCTTCAGTTAGACCAATTCCATACAACATAGCTTGTGCTGCTGGTTGTGTTTCATCTTGTGTAATGGTTTTACTGTATTTATTTAATTCCATTTTATGTTAATTTGTATGTAATTTATTTTATATGAAAAAGTAGAGTTAACGTTTAACCTCTTAAAGACTAAACTATAGTGGACTGTCCTATGTACACATTATCACTTTTAAAATACAAGTCGTCCTTGCTTAAAATATAATTTGATATAAAGTCTCCTACTTCATTGGTTCCAAATTTTGAATACGGATTTAAATCAGCAGTAACTACATTGAATTCAATTGCTTTTTCAACGGCCTCATATACTCTGCGAGATTCCTCTTGAAGACCAAAATGATCTAAAAGCATGGCTGCTGAGAGTATGGAAGCAATAGGATTTGCAATATTTTTCCTTTTTGCTTCAGGAAATGAACCATGAATAGGTTCAAAAAGTGCACTAGAATTTCCTAAAGATGCTGAAGGCAACAATCCAATCGCTCCCGTAATTACACTAGCTTCGTCCGATAAAATATCCCCAAATAAATTCTCCGTTAAAATGACGTCAAATTGCTTTGGATTAATAATTATTTGCATCGCTGCGTTATCAACATATAAAAAATCTACTGCAACATCTGGATAATTTTCACTAATTTCTTTAACAATTTTTCGCCACAATCTAGAGGTTTCAAGAATACTTGCTTTGTCTACGAGCGTAACTTTTTTTCTTCTTTTTTGAGCAGTTCTGAAGGCTAAATGAGTAATCCGAATAATTTCTTCATCGGAATATTCACATAAATCAGAAGCTAACGTTCCTTGTTTATTGATTTTTTTTTCACTAAAATAGGATCCTCCTGAAATTTCTCTAAAAATAACAAAATCAGTATCTTCAATTATTTTTCTTTTTAAAGGAGATAAATCCAATAAGTCGTTGTAGGGTTTTATGGGTCTAATGTTAGCATACAATCCTAAAGCTTGTCTTAGCTTTAATAATCCTTGAATAGGACTTAAATGAGTATTAGAATTACCATCTTGCTTAAGATCTCCAACAGTTCCAAACAACACTGCATCAGTATTAAGGCAAAGATTTAAAGTTTGGTCTGGTAGTGGCTTTCCTGTTTTTTCAATGGCAACAGCCCCAATCAGTGCATCTTCGAATACAAACTCATGATCGAAAACTACGCCGATGGCATACAACGCTTTTTTTGTCTGTAAAACTACTTCCGGACCTATTCCGTCTCCTGAAAGTACTGCTATTTTTAAGTTCATAATAGTAGGATTTAGATTTTAATGGGAATCAAAATATTTTAATTAAGGAGTAATTCCTTATTCATTTTACAGGCTTCAATGATTTGATGAATATCCGTATCAAGAATCTCTTTTTTAATATCGGCAAACCTTAAAAACTCAAGATAAACAGCATCTAATTGAACTTTTGTAAGTTCATAACCAACTTTTTTGGCTCTGTAAGCCAATGCTGCTCTGCCACTTCTAGCGGTCAGCACTATTGATGATTCATTGACACCAACCTCTAATGGATCCATAATTTCATAGGTAGCTCTATTTTTTATCACGCCATCTTGATGAATTCCTGAACTATGCGCAAAAGCATTGGCTCCCACAATTGCTTTGTTAGGTTGCACCATCATTCCCATGCTTTCAGAAACTAATCTACTCATTTCATTCAGTTGACGCGTATTGATATTGGTATCTAAATTCAAATATGGATGTTGCTTGAAAATCATCACTACTTCTTCTAATGCCGTATTTCCAGCTCTTTCTCCAATTCCGTTTATAGTGCATTCAATTTGTCTAGCTCCATTTATTGCTCCTGCAATTGAATTAGCAGTTGCCATTCCTAAATCATTATGGCAATGACAGGAAAGAATTACATTATCAATACCTTTTACATTTTCTTTTAAATATTTTATTTTGGCTCCATATTCCTCTGGCAAGCAATATCCTGTCGTGTCTGGAATATTAAGAACTGTTGCCCCTGATTTAATCACTTCCTCACAGACTCGAGCTAAAAATTCATTGTCCGTTCTGCCGGCATCTTCAGCATAAAATTCAACATCTTCTACATACGATTTAGCATGCGAAACGGCAAATTTAGCCCTAGCAATTATATCTTCTCTGGTGGTGTTTAATTTGTGTACAATGTGTGATTCCGAAGTTCCTATTCCGGTATGAATTCTTGGTCTTTTTGCATACTTTAAAGCTTGTGCAGCAACATCAATATCATTTTTCACAGCTCTTGTTAAACCGCAAACGATGGCATTTTTAACAACCTTACTTATTTCTGAAACAGATAAAAAATCCCCAGGACTTGAAACTGGAAAACCAGCTTCTATAATATCAACACCCATTTGATCTAATCGATTTGCGATAACTAATTTTTGATTGGTGTCTAACTTACATCCCGGGACTTGTTCTCCATCTCTCAAAGTGGTATCAAAAATTTGAACTTTCTCTCTATTCATTTTCATTTATTTAATGTAATTTCACAACTTCATAACAAAAATATCTTTCATTACTTTAATATAAAATTCAAATTAATGAAATATACTACTTATAAAGCAATCAATAACTTTGTAAACCGCTGAATTATAATATATTATACTACTTTATTTTACAATGGCTAACCATCAAAAAGATTTTCTGTTTGTATTAATTAAATCACTTTCAAAATCTGAAAAAAGACAATTTAAGATTTTTGCAAGTCGATTAGAGACCAGTTCGAATACAAAATTCATTGAATTATTTAATATTTTAGATAAATCAAATGGGTATGATGAGAAGCTAATTTTAAAAAGTGGAATCATTAAAAAAGTGCAATTATCTAATCTAAAATCATATTTATATAAGCAAATTTTGGTTAGCATCCGATTGAATATTCCTAGCCAGAATATTAGATATCAATTGCGGGAACAAATCGATTTTGCTACCATATTGTACAATAAAGGCTTGTACAAGCAAAGTTTGAAGATCTTGGATAAAACTAAAATTCTTGCCTTAGAAAATGATGAAAAATTGATGGCGTATGAAATTGTTGAATTTGAAAAATTAATTGAAGCACAATACATTACCCGAAGTATTCAAGGTCGAGCAGATGAGCTGGTAGTTCAGGCAAAAGAGTTGAATTATCGCAATACTATTTCTAGTAAATTATCAAATTTATCACTCCAATTGTATGGCATCATGCTGAAAACTGGATATGTGAAAAGTGACGAAGAGTACACCTATATTGATGATTATTTCAAAAAGCATCTTTCAAAATTTGATGATAAAAAATTTGGTTTCAGAGAGAAATATTGGTTTTATAATGCTAATCTTTGGAGAAGTTTCCTAGTTCAGGATTTTTTATCTTGTTATAAATACGCTTTGAAATGGGTCACCCTTTTTTATGATAATCCCAGCATGATATATCTCAATCCAGTATTTTTCCTTAAGGGAAATCATTACCTGTTGGAATCCCTATACATGTTGAAATACAAATCAAAATTTAAAAAATATTTGGTATTATTAGAAGATACGATAAAAGATCCTCGTTTTCCCGTCAATGATAATATTGCGTCGTTATCATTTCTTTACTTGTATAACAACAAGTTGAATTACCATATTTTGGAAGGTACTTTTTCTGAAAGCGAATATTTAATACCTGAAATACTAAATAAATTAACAGTTCATACGGACCACCTTGATGAGCACCACGAAATGCTATTTTACTATAAATTTGCTTCAATCTATTTTGGAACCGAAAAATATGCAGAATGTATTTTCTATTTAGAAAAAATCATAAACAACAAGAACCTTTCCATGCGCGAGGATTTAATGTGTTTTGCCCGTTTATTAAGTTTGATTGCACATTATGAAATGGGTAACGATTATTATTTAGAAAATCAGTTGAAAAACACCTATAAATTTCTACTCAAAATGAACGATTTGCAAGAAGTGCAAAAAGAAATTATACGGTTCATGAAAAACTTGAACTCCATTTATCCTGGAGATATCAAAAAGGAATTTGTAAAAATGAGAATACGCTTTATTGAATTGGAAAAAAACACCTACGAAAAAAGAGCTTTCCTTTATCTCGATATTATTTCTTGGCTCGAAAGCAAAATTGAAAACCGAAAAATAAGCGATATTATTAAGGAAAAAGCCAAATTGATTAATCGATAAGACTTTAATTGACGAAAGGAGGTTCAAGACCTCCTTTTTAGCAACTTATATTTTTTTACCGTTGAAAAATTAAAAATTATACACTATTTATTACGTTAATTTCTCTGTTCTATAAACAATTGGCGGTTCTTGCAACAATGGTTTAACATTTTCGAAAAAAGAAATAAGATAAGATTGCTCATTATGAAGCTTTAATCCCGCTTCATTTTCCCAAATTTCGTGAAAAATAAAAATAGTTGACTCTTCCACACTTTGATGCAAATCGTACTGCAAACAAGCAGCTTCTTTAGTTGAATTTTGAACCAAATCCAGTAATAGTGATTTCAATGTTTCTTTACTTTCTGGTTTACTTTTTAGGATAACTGTTAGATTTATTGGCATAATTAATTTAAAAATAGTTGTGTTAAATGGTTTTGATATACTTTAAGATCATTTCCAACATTTGCATTTTTTTCAATGTCATGAAAGTGAATACTTTGTAACGGTTGCATCCCTGTAAAAGCGTTCATTCGGTGAAAACCAAATAACGGTCCTTCATCCACACTGTGCTGATTGAAAAATTCTCCAGGTAAAGTAAAAGCTTCTTTTGGTGCATTCCAAGAGGTCGTCAACATATATTTTTTGCCGTGAAGCATTCCTCCTGTTCCGTAATTAATGGTCGGATTTTCAGCGGAACGTCCATCACTTTTATAAATTCCTTTGGCGTGACCTTCGGTGAAAACCACATCAATATATTTTTTAAAACCGTGTGGCAACTGGAACCACCATAATGGCGTGTGGTAAATGATTACATCTGCCCAAACAAATTTCTCCACTTCAGCAACAGGATTGTAATCGTCATTGATGTTCGTAGTTTTTACTTCGAAATCGCTATTCCTCATAAAAAATTCAAGGTTTCATTCGAAATGGTTTCATTAAATCTTCCTCCAGAATGGCCAAATTTTTGTCCGCCATTGATTATAAATATTTTTGTCATGATTTGTATTTTTAATTTGATAGTGCAAAGTTAGAACGAGAAAGTCTATTATTAAAATAACTTAATTCATACCTTTGTATCATAATTATAATAGTTATGGTAAATTTAGAGTGGTATCGAACGTTTAAAGCAGTTTATAAAACTGGAACGTTGACCAGCGCAGCGGAAGTATTATTTATTTCACAACCTGGTGTGAGTCTGCATCTGAGTTCCTTGGAAACTTATGTAGGCTATAAATTATTTGACAGAACAGGTCGAAAAATGGTTCCCACCGAAAAAGGAAAAGTGCTCTACAATTTTATCATTGAAGCATTAACTAAATTGGAGGAAGCCGAGAAAAATTTTCAACGCAGCACCGAGAAAAATACGCCAACAATTAGTGTGGGAATGTGTTTTGAAACATTCCAAATTACACTGGAACAGTATATTTCGACCTTGCCAATTAATGTGATTATTCAGTTTGGAGATTATCCTGAAATGGTTGAAAATTTAGAAAAAGGAATTCTGGATTTAATCATTACACCACAAATGGTAGTTAAAAATGCAATCGAATATCAAGCATTTTCATCTGAAACTATTGTACTTGTTGGCGGTACAGAAATTGACGATTTGGAGTTCAATTCGGTAGCAAAAAATGAAAATTTTCAAGAAATCGAACTTTGGTTAAAGCAACAAAAATGGTACGGAACTACCGGAGATATGGAACATTTACGTCGTTTTTGGCAATTAAATTTCAATAAACATCCTGATTTCAGACCTAATTATATTGTTCCAAATCTAAATTCTATCGTACGTTGTTTGAGCAGTGGCAAAGGATTAGCCGTTGTTCCTGATTTTCTTTGCCGTAAAGAAATTGACAATGGAACAATCAAACTCATTTGGAAAGGAAAAACACCACTAAAAAACACACTCTACTTTGCAACCAGAAAAAAGACAATGTATGAGGAAGAAATCGCTTTGATTAAGAAAATCTTCATTGAGTTAAACTAAAATTTGTTATTCTAATAATGTAGTTTAATTTTATAAATCACTAAATTTTAAACTTATGAATGGTTTTTTCAAGACAATACTCGCAGGTTACGGAGCCAAAAAATTAGGCGGTGGCTGTTTTGGCACAATTCTAATTTTTATTATTATCTATTGGATATTAGGTTATTTTTAGAATTAAAACACTAAAAATAACCTAATTATAATTTTAACTATTAGTACGCCAGAAGTTCTTTTAGATCATTTTCAAATCGACCTTTTGGCAAATATTGATCTTCCAATGCTTTTGTAAAGGGAATTGGTGAGTCTAAACTTGCCACGCGTTTAACTGGCGCATCAAGATATTTGAAACAGTTTTCCATTATCATTGCCGAAATATCACTGGCTATTCCACCAAACATGCTGTCTTCTTGATAAATAATCACTCTTCCCGTTTTCTTCACAGATGCGAAAATAGCTTCGGTATCCAAAGGTTGTAAAGTTCTTAAATCCAATAAATCAGCAGAAATTTCAGGATTTTTAGCCAAGGTATCTAAGGCCCAATGTACCGCTGCTCCAAACGAAATAATCGTAACCTGATTTCCTTCTTTCAACAAAGCTGCTTTTCCTAATGGAATCGTGTAATAGTCTTTTGGTACCTCTTGGTAAACACTTCTATACAATTGTTTGTGCTCGAAAAACATCACAGGATTTGGGTCGTTTATAGAAGTATTCAACAATCCTTTTGCATCATACGGAAATGCTGGATAAACCACTTTTAAACCCGGTGTTTTGGTAAACCAAGCTTCATTGGTTTGCGAATGAAAAGGCCCCGCTTGCGTTCCTCCACCACAAGGCATTCGGACTACAACATCGGCTTTTTCTAACCAACGGTAATGTGATTTGGCTAATAAATTGACAATTGGATTAAATCCTGTCGAAACAAAATCGGCAAACTGCATTTCCACAATCGCTTTGTATCCATTAATCGACAATCCCATTCCTGCCGAAACTACTGCACTTTCACATATGGGTGTATTGATGACGCGCTCTTTACCGAACTGCGCTACAAAACCATCGGTGATTTTGAAAGCACCGCCATATTCAGCGATATCCTGGCCCATGATTACGGAGTTTTCATGACGCTTCATCGATTGTCTCAAACTACTGGAAATTGCATCTATAAAACGAATATTTTCTTTTTCCTCTGATGGATTAACTTGCTCAAATACATACGGTTTGTAAACATCATTTAGTTCTTCACTTAAAGAAGCTTCAATCTCCGGTTCCGCATTGGCAATAGCCAGACTTTCGTCAATATCCTTTTTTATTTCAGCATGTAAAGCCGCATCAAAATCGGTTGTAAGAACTCCGTTTTCGGTTAAATATTTTCTGTAATTTTCAACTGGATCTTTAATCGCCCACATATCCATTAATTCCTGTGGAACGTATTTAGTGCCACTCGCCTCTTCATGTCCACGCATTCTGAAGGTTTTAAATTCCAATAAAACAGGACGTGGATTTTTTTTCATCGAAGCCTTCAATTCAGATAACAAATTAAAAACTTCCAGAATATTATTTCCATCCACAATATGGCTTTCCATTCCGTAGCCTTTTCCTTTATCAGCAAGGTTTTCGCAACGGTATTGCTCATTCGTTGGAGTTGAAAGTCCGTAACCATTATTTTCAATGACAAACATCACCGGCAATTCCCAAACCGAAGCAATATTCAATGCTTCATGAAAATCGCCTTCGCTTGTTGCTCCTTCACCGGTAAAAACTGCGGTAACTTTTCCGTTTTTCTTTAGTTTATTGGCCAATGCGATTCCGTCAGCTACACCTAATTGCGGTCCGAGATGCGAAATCATTCCAATAATCTTATATTGTTGTGTACCAAAGTGAAAACTGCGATCACGACCTTTGGTAAAACCATTAGCTTTGCCTTGCCATTGCGAAAAAAGACGGTACAATGGAATGTCTCTTCCCGTAAAAATTCCTAAGTTCCTGTGCATTGGTAAAATGTACTCATCCGAATCTAAAACTGCTGTGACTCCCACAGAAATAGCCTCTTGACCTATTCCAGAAAACCATTTAGATACTTTTCCTTGCCGAATAAGAATCAACATTTTCTCCTCAATAAGTCTTGGTTTCAGTATTCTTTTATATAAGTCTAATAATTGATTGTCAGTAAGATTTTTTCTGTCGAAGATCATTTTTTCAATTTTATTGTATGGTTCAAAGATAAAAAAATATAACAGTTTTGTATTAATTTGTTATATTTTTTCGTGTTGTTTGTAAATTTTAAAATTCAAATATAAAATTATTCTTTACATTTGTATTTGCAAGGTTTTTAGCCTTCAAGTTATTAAAAATATTTAAAAGTATGCAAAACATTCCTAGTGTTGACTTGCGTGATTTCCTTTCGGACGACCCGAAACGTAAACAAAAATTTGTAAATGAAATCGGAAGTGCATTTGAAGATATTGGCTTCGTAGCACTCAAAGGGCATTTTTTAAACGACCAGTTGGTTGATGAATTGTATGGTGAAATCAGAAATTTTTTCGCTTTACCTTTAGAAACAAAACACAGCTATGAAATCCCTGGCATTGGCGGACAAAGAGGCTATGTTTCGTTTGGAACAGAGCATGCTAAAGGCAGAAAAGAAGGAGATTTGAAAGAATTTTGGCATTTTGGACAGTATGTTTCTGAAAATTCAAAGTACGCATCAGAATATCCTGAAAACGTTGAAGTAAAAGAACTTCCTCGTTTTAACGTAGTTGGTAAAGAAGCATACCAAATGCTGGAGAAAACAGGCGTTTATGTATTAAGAGCGTTGGCTTTGCGTCTTGGTTTAGATGAATTCTATTTTGACAATTATGCCAAAGATGGAAATTCAATCTTAAGACCTATTCATTACCCACCAATCACATCAGAACCAGCAAACGCAATTCGTGCTGCTGCTCATGGTGATATCAACTTGATCACTTTGTTGATGGGTGCGCAAGGAAAAGGATTGCAAGTACAAAACCACAATGGAGAATGGATTGATGCCATTGCTGAACCAGATGAATTAGTGATCAATGTAGGTGATATGTTATCGCGTCATACCAATAACAAATTGAAATCTACGATTCATCAAGTGGTTAATCCACCAAGAGAATTATGGGGAACTTCCCGTTATTCTGTTCCATTTTTTATGCATCCAGTGAGTGATATGCCGTTGAATTGTTTAGAAAACTGTATTGATGCAGAAAACCCAAAACAATTTGAAGATATTACAGCCGGTGATTATTTATACGAGCGTCTAGTAGATTTAGGGCTTATTAAAAAGTAATTCTTAATTTATAGTTCAAGGAAGACATCGAGTTCGCTTGATGTCTTTTTATTTTATAAAAAACAGGAACGCGGATAACGCAGATTTTAAGGATAAACGCTGATATTATTATCTATGGGTACAATTTTACATGAAGAATTAACAAAGTCGATAATAAAGATATTCTTTGACGTTTATAATGAGTTAGGATATGGTTTTCTCGAAAGGGTGTATCAAAACGCATTGTATTTTGAACTCAAAGCAAATGGTTTTGATGTTGAAGCGCAAAAAAGAATTAAAGTTTATTATAAAGAAATTGAAGTTGGTGATTATTATGCTGATATTATTGTAAATGATTTAGTAATCTTAGAGTTAAAAGCCCAAGAATATATGGTCGAAGCAAATGAATTTCAATTAATCAATTACCTAAAAGCGACAAATTGCGAAGTTGGACTACTTTTAAACTTTGGTAAAAAACCGGAATTTATTAGAAAAGTATATCAAAATAATAGAAAATAAAAAATCCGCGACAATCCGTGAAATCCGTTTGATCCGCGTTCAATAATTATAAAGTTATGGACTTACAAGACCAATTAAAAAATCTTTTTCCAGATCACGAGCCACTTCCTGAAGAAACAGTTGAAGCCGTTCCGCACGAATTATACGTTCAAAAAGAACCTATGATTTGTAAATTCGAAAAGCGAAAAGGAAAAGCGACCACTATAATTGAGGGTTACGAAGGAAGCGACGCCGATTTTAAAATTCTAGCCAAAGAAATCAAAACAAAATTGAGTGTTGGTGGTACTTTTAAAGATGATGCTATCATCATTCAAGGAGATTATCGCGATAAAATAATGATTATCTTAAAGGAAAAAGGATTCAAAGTAAAACGAGTTGGAGGTTAGAAAAGTGGTCAGTGTTCAGTTATTAGTATTCAGTTGAGCAATTTTAAACCTTAAACATCAAACAAAAAAACAAATGATACAATCATCAGAATTAATATTAAATCCAGACGGTAGCGTATACCATTTGAATTTAAAACCAGAACATATTGCTCACGATATCATCTTTGTAGGAGATCAAAATCGGGTCGAAAAAATCACGCAGTTTTTTGACAGTATTGAATTTTCGACACAAAAAAGAGAATTCAAAACTCAAACTGGAATTTTCAAAGGCAAACGAATTACCGTAATGTCCACAGGAATTGGCCCTGACAATATTGATATTGTAATCAACGAATTGGATGCTTTGGTTAATATCGATTTGGAAACTCGCCAACCAAAAGAAAATTTGACATCTTTAAATATCATCCGAATTGGAACTTCGGGTTCTCTACAAGCGGATATTCCAGTAGACAGTTTTGTACTATCAAAATTTGGATTAGGATTGGACAACATGCTCCGCTCCTATTTAATTGACGAAGTTTCGAATCTTGAAATGGAAGATGCTTTTGTGAAACACACCAATTGGGATTTACGAAAAGGAAAACCATATGTAATCGCATGTTCCGAAAAATTGGAAAAAATGATAGCAAGTGATCAAATGCACAAAGGAATCACAGCAACTGCCGGTGGTTTTTACGGTCCACAAGGGCGCGTTTTGCGTTTGAATATTCAAGATGAAGCGTTGAATTCTAAAATGGATAATTTCAATTTTGGTGACAACCAAATCACCAACTTAGAAATGGAAACTGCTGCAATTTATGGACTTTCGGCGCTTTTAGGACATAATGCATTGTCATTAAACGCTATAATTGCCAATCGTGCTTCAGGAACATTTAGCGAGGATCCGTACAAAGCCGTTGATGAATTGATTGCGTATACATTGCAGAAAATTGCTTTAGGATAAGCAATGCTAATTTTCAAAATCACATACATTTATAGTTTTAAAAAATAATATAAGCTTTTTTAAAACTACTTTTGTTTTTAGAACAAAACGATAATGAAAATAATTCTTACAGGTGCAACAGGAGTTCTAGGATCTCATATTATGTATGAAATTCTGGAACTTTTCATCAACACTAAAATTGATGGCAAACTTTTTATAATTGCCCGAAATAAAGGAAAAAAATCTTCTTTAGATCGCATAAACGAACTTTTATCGAGCAGTTATACACCAAAAATTATTAAAGACAAAGGCCTAGAAAAACTGCGCGAATACATTGAAATCATTGATACCGATTTGGCTGAAATTCAAGATACTTTTTCAAGCCAAATAAAAGATGCTTATTTTATCCATTCTGCTGGATTCGTGAATTTATCTACTGATGAAGCCCAGCGCGAAAAGATTTTTGATGAAAATACAACCATCACCAAATCTATTTTTCAGCTCTTTCATCCTTTTATAAAAAAATTCATTTATATAGGAACCGCTTTTTCATCTGGAAACCGAAAAGGACTGATCGACAATGATTTTCATAGTTTAGAATTTAAACCGGATCATCGTAATGCGTATGAAAACGCTAAATTCCACTCGGAAAATTTTATAGCACAAGAATGTAAAAAAATAGATTTGCCTTTTCAAATTCTGCGACCAAGTGTGATTGGAGGTAAAATGTTAGGAACTGAAAATCCTTATTTTATTTCAAAATATATGGTTTTTTATCTTTTGGCAAAATTCTTTCACTTTAGTTCCCAGCGAAAAGGAGATCAAGAAAATGTTCGCTTCATTGTGAATCAAGATACAGTTTTGAACATTATTCCTGTCGATTATGTGGCAAAAGTGATCGTAAATACGTTTCAAAGAGATGATATTGAGCAACTTAATATTGTGCACAACAAAAGTTTCAATATGGTAAATGGATTGCAGTTGATTATGAAGGAAGTGGGCTATACTAATTTTACTTTAATCCAAAATTCGAATGACTTTTTATATAAGAATATCATTGAAAAATTGTATTATGAAAGCATTGGCAAACATTTAAACCCTTATTTTACGGCAGCTGCCAACGAATACGATACCACTTTGTTGAACTCCATTCTGGAAATACCAAAACTAGATCAGGAGGCTTTCACCAATATGATTCGGTATGCAAAATTGAATAATTTTAAAGATATTAATGTGTAATTTTAGGAACTAATTCCTGCTATTCGTTGCAAATAAAATTCACTGAACTCAAATAAAAATAAAAGTATGGTGAAGTAATCTTTTCCTTTTTAAAGTAAAAAGGAAAAGGATTTTCACTACTAACAGGGCTAAATTATTAACCATCCAATTTTCAATATAAACATGGATCTTATTTTAGAAACCGACCGCTTAATTTTAAGAGAAATGCTTGTTTCAGATGCCGAAGCATTATTTGAGATGGACAGCAATCCTACTGTACATCAATATCTTTGGAACAAACCATTGACTGATATTAGCGAAGTATATTCCTATGTTGAACTTGTTAGAGCACAATACATTCAAAATAATATTGGGCGATTTGTGGTTGTTTTGAAAGAAACTAATGAATTAATTGGTTGGGCCGGATTAAAATACAACATCGAAATGGTAAATAAAAAGGTTGACTTTTACGATATTGGCTATCGGTTAAACGAAAAATTCTGGGGCAAAGGATACGCCAGCGAAGCCAGTTTTGCATGGTTGGATTATGGTTTTAATGTAATGGGAATCAAAATCATGGAGGCCGCAGCGCATACATATAATATAGCCTCAAACACAATATTACAAAAAATTGGACTGAAAATGACCGAGCAATACCTTGAAGATGCTATTTCTTGGAACTGGTATGAATTAAAAAATCCCAACCTATAATGACTACAATAAAAATCGCAGGCGTTCCAGAACATTTTAATTTACCTTGGCATTTAGCCATAGAAAACGGAGATTTCGAAAAGCAAAACATCGATTTACAATGGACTGATGTTCCCGAAGGAACTGGTAAAATGTGTCAAATGCTTCGTGATGGTGAAACTGATGTTGCGGTCATCCTTACAGAGGGAATCGTGAAAGATATCATTGCTGGAAATCCAAGCAAAATTGTTCAAGTTTATGTCGAAAGCCCTTTGATTTGGGGAATTCATGTAGCAGCAAATTCAGATTATACGGACTTAGCCGACCTAGAAAACACCACAGTGGCTATTTCCAGATTGGGTTCTGGCTCTCAGTTAATGGCATATGTCAATGCGGGTAATCAAGGTTGGAAAACTGAAAATTTGCAATTCAAAATCGTTAATACAATTGATGGAGCCGTTGAAGCTTTGACTAACGGAACTGCCGACTATTTTATGTGGGAACGTTTTATGACCAAGCCATTAGTTGACAAAGGCACTTTCCGTCGTGTTGGCGATTGCCCTACGCCTTGGCCTTGTTTTGTAATAGCTGTTCGGAATGAAATATTGGAAAAGCAACCCAAAATTATTTCGGAAATTATCAAAATCATCAATAACGCTACTCAAAAATTTAAGGCTATTCCGGGTATTGAGAAAACCTTAGCATCAAAATACGATCAAAAAATTGAGGATATAGAAGAATGGTTATCGCTAACCAGATGGTCACAAAATACGTTTTCAGAAATAATGTTAAACAAAGTGCAAAATCAACTTTTTCAACTTAAAATTATCGAGAAAAAAGGTACTTTTGATGATATAGTAAAAACAGTATAGAGAACTGTTTTTATCTTTGCTATGATAAAAATAAAAAAAATTAATTTTCAAGGTCTAAAACAGCAATTTCAGGTAAAAAAACCCTGGGATGACGTTATTATTTTTGTCCTGAATATTTTGATTGCAATCCCCGTTTTTATCATTGTACATCAAAATCTAATCAATCCTAATTGGTTTCTAAATATTGATAGAGTAGTACTTTTCATAGTAATGGTAGTTGTTATTCAAATTATTCTACGCTTCCTACGAACCATTATTATCTTTTGTATTATCTTGTATGTATTGGTATTATTTTATGGCTCAACTATTGGTAATTATGGGTTTAACAGTGTTTTTGAAGATTACAATTCAATACTGTATACAATGTCCGATAATCCATATCCACAAGATATTATTATTGCTAAACTACTTCCATTTCCCAATAAATCAAAGATTATAAACGCCATAGAATATCAAAATCCAAAAGTTAGAAATTTTGCTATTATGGCTACCTCAAAACATTTTAAAGATGTAAAAGGATATTCTGATTATCGAACTATTATACAGTGCTTCGCCGTTTTCAAAGAGATCAATAGCAGATGGAATTATGTCAGCGACCCAAAAGCCCGTGATTATATTGCTACTGCTACAGAGTCATTACTTTATTTTTCTGGTGACTGTGATGATCATTCCATTTTAATGGCGGCCACAATCAAGTCTATTGGTGGAACTCCCAGACTGATTCATACCACGGGACATATTTATCCCGAAATATTAATAGGATCTTTGACTGATTTAGAAAAAGTAAATTTTCTAATTAAGAATGTTTTATTTACAGCCGAAAGTAGCAACAAAAAACTCTTTTATCATGTTGACGAGCGAGGTCAAATATGGATGAACCTTGATTACACGGCTACCTATCCTGGCGGACCTTTTTTGTCTGAGGAAATTTTAGGAGCACTAACATTAGATTAATTTGGTGTCTTTTTTGTTTAAATAATTAGAGCTATTTCCTTCAAAAATTATAATTATACGAGCTTTCCGTACCCTTAGTCGTTAATTTTCGCTATCTTAACCAAACTTAAAATTCTTAATAAATTTAATGTTTACTATGGAAAATTCAAAACTCAAAGCCTTTATCCCCCATTTATATCTTGTATGGTCAGACGATCTTTTAAACCAAAAAGAAGTAGTGACGCTGCAAGAGTTTATCGTTTCTCAGCAATGGCTTACCGCAGAAGAAAAGAAATTACTTCTTTCATAGCTGACCGTTTCTGCGCCTCCAGCTAGAGAAATTGTGGCTGATTGGCAAAGACAAATCGAAACTATTCTTCAAGAGAATACCTCCGTTAAGTCTATTTTTGATATTTCTATTTTGCTTGCTAAAAATGATCAAATTTTAAACAACCTCAGACCTGCTTTTGTAAAACTCGAAAATGATTTAGGAATCTCAGGCGAGGAAGCGATGACTGATTTCAAAACGGTTGCAAAGACTTTTACTTCAGATTATGAAACAAACTCTGGATTTGAAATAGAAAAATTAACTCAAATACTAGATGGAAAACAAGCTGCAATTATTAAGAAGGTAAAATCAGTTATTAGCAGACCCGAATTTGCCTATGAAACTTCTACAAATACTGCTGTTTATCGTGAAAAAGTTTATGAATGGTGTAAAATACTCGCAGCAGAAAATTTAGGGAATATGGCTTATCCGAAGCAATATGGCGGTGGCGAAAATATCGCCGATTATTTTGCTATAATGGAAACATTGAGTTATCACGATTTAAGCTTAGTAATCAAGTTTGGTGTACAATTTGGACTTTGGGGAATGAGCGTTCAATCTTTTGGTACAGAAAAGCATTATAGTAAATACTTGAAAGATATTGGTTCACTCCAACTCCCAGGTTGTTTTGCTATGACGGAAACAAATCACGGTTCTAATGTCAAAGGAATGGAAACGACTGCAACCTACAATCATAAAAACCAAACATTTACTATTCATACACCGCACGAAAAGGCACAGAAAGAATATATTGGCAACGCAGCAGTTCATGGACAAATGGCTACTGTTTTTGCAAAATTAATTATTGGTGAAATAGATTATGGGGTGAATGCCTTTATCGTTCCGCTTCGAGATACCAACAGTACAATTTTAGAAGGAATTACTATAGGTGATTGTGGACTTAAAATGGGACTTAATGGAGTCGATAATGGAACTATTCGTTTTGATAATGTAGTGATTCCAAAAGAAAATATGCTAGATCGATTTGCCTCGATTAATGAAAAAGGCGAATTTGAAAGCCCAATTCCTAGCGACAATAGACGCTTTTTTACCATGCTAGGAACTTTGGTTGGAGGCCGAATTGGGATTCCTAGATCTGCTTTGGCTGCAGCCAAATCTGGCTTGACAATTGCCATTAAATACAGCGACAAGCGCAGGCAATTTGGCCCAGAAGGAGGTTCAGAAGTTCCCATATTAAATTACCGCATTCATCAACGCAGACTTCTACCGTTGTTGGCAAAAACGTATGCAACCCATTTTGCTTTGCAATACGTTACGAAGCGTTTCATTGATAAAAACGAATCTGAAATGCAGGAAATTGAATCCCTTGCTGCTGGCATGAAAGCCTACTCTACTTGGAATACTACTGCTGTTTTACAAGAATGTCGCGAAGCTTGTGGTGGTAAAGGTTATTTATCTGAAAATCGGATTGATGCCTTAAAAAATGACACCGAAATCTATACTACTTTTGAAGGAGACAATACTGTATTAATGCAATTAGTAGCTAAAAACCGTTTGTCAGAATTTCGAAAATCATTTGGCCAAATGGATGCTATGGGTATAATCAATTATGTTTATGAAAGTGCTAAAACAGTTATTTCTGAAAAAAATCCAATTGTAACCCGAAAAACCGAGGATGCTCATTTAATGGATGGTGAGTTTCATTTGGAGGCTTTTCAATACCGTGAAAAAACGATTTTGGCATCTGCAGCAAAGCGATTAAAAAAACTCATTGATAGCGGACTTGAACCTTACGATGCCTTTAATGTAGTGCAGCATCAAATGATTGATGTGGCTCAAGCCTATCTTGAACGAATTGTTTTAGAGCAGTTTCAAGAAGCCATTCAGACCATAGAAGATCCGAAGAGTAAAAAAATATTGGTAAAATTATATCAACTGTATGCACTTTCACAAATTGAGAAAAACAAGGCATGGTATCTCGAGGACGGTTATATGGAAGCTGTAAAAACAAAAGCCATTCGCAAAATGGTCAATCAACTTTGCTGGGAAATTAGGCCAGATGCTGTTTCTTTGGTAAAAGCATTTGATATTCCTGACAGTTGTCTTGCTGCGCCAATTGCATTTTAAGTCTATAGTTCATCCGTAAAGGGGAAACGAAAAGACCAAACATAGCTTATCGATTTCTTGACAAATTTAGGGGCCCTTATGAAACTGTTCATGCAATGATTTTTCAGGATTTGTAAATACTTTCAGTATATAATAACCAAGGTAAGAGAAAAGTATTCTAAAGTTTATACATACATTTTTAAAATTCCAACAAACACTGCATCAATAGATTCAAAAACAGTTTGACGCTGGTATTATCTGTCTTTACCCTATATAATGAGGCTATTAAAATCATACTAGGTACTGCTATTATTCTGTTTGCTTTTACAACTTGTCGTTTGCAACTTTTTAGTCGGCAATTCCACCTTAGTTTTGTATTAGTGTCCTTTTGCATTAAATTTGCTTAATTATTATCACAAGCGGCAAAAGATTGAAAAAGATTAATTTCTCTCTTTAATTTAATTAGAATTGATGAAAGTCATCAACGCTACATTAAAATGAGACTCAGCATCTATTATATTGGCTACGTTTTTTTTATAGAGGAAGTCAAAGTAAAATATTTTAAGGAGAAAGTGAAAAAAGAAAAAAATAAAGAAACAAGTTGGACTATTTGTCAAGAATGTCAGGGACGCGGCAAAAAAAGTAGAGGGCTTAGCGATAAAGCCCGACGCAACTACCAGATGGCAGTTGAAAATTTTGAAAAGTCGTCTGAAACAGAGGTAGCTCCAGCTCTACCTAAAGCCCACCTCTACACTTGCGCAAACTGCGGCGGATCTGGGTTAATTCCATCTGCTAATCATCCAGTTGTGGATAAAGAAAAATACCCACACGTTGCTATTATTGGCGGTGGTATAGGAGGAGTGGCCTTAGCTGTGGCTTGCTTGCACCGTGGGATTCCTTTTACACTTTATGAACGTGATAGCAATTTTGATGCTCGATCACAAGGCTACGGGCTAACATTACAACAAGCCAGTAAAGCTATCGAGGGATTAGGTATTTTCTCATTGGAAAAAGGGGTAGTTTCAACAAGACATCTCATGCACACGACGGAAGGAAAAGTTATTGGGGAATGGGGTGTCAGAAAATGGATGCAGTCCGATAAAATAACGACTGCCAAACGTTCAAATGTGCACATTTCAAGACAGTCTTTACGCTTTGCGCTACTCGAGCAACTAGGCACTGCTAATTTTGTTCAGTGGGGACACCAATTAATAGATTTTAAAGAAACTGAGGATGAAGGTGTTAGTCTAATATTCCAAGTGAACGGCGAGGTGAAAAGTGCCAAAGCCGATCTTGTAGTGGGAGCAGATGGAATTCGTAGCGCCGTGCGAAAGATACTAATTGGTGACGATGACACCCCTTTACGGTACCTCGATTGTATTGTAATATTAGGTATTTGTCCATTAGCTGCGCTTGAAGGTCTTGAAAGTTCTTTATTAGACTCTGCCACGGTATTTCAAACTGCCAATGGCAATGAGCGAATCTATATGATGCCTTATGATTTAGAATCGGTGATGTGGCAACTTAGCTTCCCAATGAGTGAAGAAGAGGCAAAGATCTTAAGTTCTAAAGGACCTCAAGCACTCAAGGAAGAGGCTTGCCGTAGAACGCAGTGGCATAAGCCCATTCCTCAGATTGTAACAGCAACTCCAGAAACTCACATTTCTGGTTATCCTGTATATGACCGCGAATTACTAAAATCAGAATTGTTAGAAAAAGGAGGCAAAGTCACTTTGATTGGAGATGCCGCTCACCCCATGAGTCCATTCAAAGGGCAAGGGGCAAATCAGGCACTACTGGATGCACTTACGCTGGCTCGAGGAATAGCAAAAGGATGTGGGGTCTTGTCACAATGGAGAGAAAATGGAGTGAGGAAAAGTGTATTAACTGAGTTTGAAACAGAAATGTTAGAACGAAGTGCTTCAAAAGTAAAAGATTCAGCTGCCGCTGCAAAGTTTATACATTCCATAACTGTGCTTCATGAGAGTGATGAGCCCAGAGGCAGATCTTTAAAGAAAAAAGATTCCGAACAAGAAAAGGTTGAATGATGATGAACTTTTTTTAAATAACTTTTGAGTCAAATAAACTACAAATTTGCGCTCTTTTACAAGGAAGATCTATTTCAATTAAAAGACAAAAAGTAGCTTTTGCACTGCGGTAAATTAAAATAAAAACTAATTATAAAGATTTGAATTTTAAACCTACTAGAACTCTACATCGACTTTTTAACTATTCCTGAAAAATAAAGGCATAAAAAAACTCCATTATTTCTAATGGAGTTTTTTGTGGGCTGTCAGGGACTACAGTCGAACAATTGATACCCATTTTGACTTTTTTTGAAAATTTAAAGTAGTATAAATGTTAAAACAAAATCGTCATTGTCTTCCAATGGCGTTGTTTGTCTTACTGTCAAGTGGATAGACTTCAATTGTAAACCTTATGCAACTTTTAATGTTTTTGAACATGCCGAATATACAGGTTTAAAATATTAATTTTAAAAAACTTAATTTTTTTTTAAATTCTAGTAGTATTAGTTGCGCTAATGATTTTGGCAATGAACTCTTCGTAAAATGACAATTTTAATTTGAAACCTTTAATTGTTAATTTTGAAATAATATTAGCAGATCGAAACCTCAACATAAATCACCTAAACTTATTTTTTCCTTTATTATACGAGAGTACTTGGAATTTAGAGGAACAATAGCTAGGAAACTTTAAACTTTGGTTTTTTATATAGAGCATTACTTGCCCATTGTTAAAAAAATATTTAATTAAATTAGAATAGTATTAGCCGATTTTAGTATAAAAGGGAGTGTAAGTGATTGCTGTAAGTACGGATGATAAAAAGATTACACATTTACCAATAATATTTTGGGAGTTAAAAACTGTATTTTGTTTGCAACCTTGATTTAAAAATAGTAAATAATTGTAGGTTGTTCATTAGTAAAGGGATAAATAAGGGGAGGCTGATGTGTTTGGCGAACCAAAATAGTTTCTAAATGATAAGAATAAAGACACCTACTATACAGCAATCAATAGTAATCCTTGGTTAGTAGCAATTTACCTATATTTGTAAAAGCTGCATATTTTATTACAGAGTCAGGATCCCTTACTCTAGATGAGATGCTTTAAATAACATTCAATTACGATGTAAATTTGTTTATCAAGAAAAACCTCCTTTATCATGCGATATAGGAGGTTCATAAATATACCGTATTATTTAAAATTTTAGATTTTAACTTTAATTCCCGCATTTACCACGAAGCCGTCAAGCGGGGCAAAAATATCTTTAAACAAAGGTTTTGAAAGTGTCCCTGTATAGATGCTACCAAATCGTGTTTGACGCGTATCAGTAAAGTTTTCGAAATTTGCGTAAATCGAAAAGTTTTCCCATAATTTTTCTATCATCACTCCAAAAATCCAATAATCACGAGAAGTGGAACCATCAGTTAATTGTTGCGGACTGTAATAATAGGCCTCTAAACCAACTTTCCATTTGTCTTCGACCTCATACATTAACACATTATTTAAACGGTGCTTGGCTGTTAATGGATTTCGAGATTTATTGCCATTATTTTCGACCGTGGCATCAGTGTAGGTGTAGCCAATGAACAATTTAAAGTCTTCATAACTGAGTTTTAGATTAGTTTCAGTACCCTTAGTGTTTAAATTTCCGTCTACATTTAAAAACTGAAAAGTGTCGTTTGCCAGAGGCGTCAATATTAAAGGATTATTAACTTTTGTATAGAAAAATAATTGGTTTACAGATAGTGACAGTGCATCTGTAATATGTGTTTTGTAATTTACATCAAAGTTGAAACCAAAACTTTTTTCGAGTTTGTTAATATCGCTATTTATTGGTAAAACGTTTTGATATTGTATAGATTCACTTTCTTCAGTAAAAATCGTAGGTGTTTTGTAACCCAATCCACCACCAAGTCTAGAGCTAAGCTTTGGACTAATTCTAAACAATGCCGCTGCTCTCGGTAATAGTGAGAAGCCATATTCATGTACGTAATCACCTCTAAATCCTGTTTCTAGATGCAACCAATCAGTTGCTTTTACCGTGTTTTGAACAAAGGCGCCATAGGTGATTTGATTATAATCTCTTTCGGGAAATGCACTTTTCTTTTTCTCCTTGAATTCATCAGTATACAAATTGGCTCCTGCAATCCATTGAGATAATTCCCCATTGTTTACATAGGTAAATTCAGAAAAAGTACTAGTTTGAACCCCATCAAAAAGATAGTCAGGGATTGTAATCACACGGCTGAAATTGTTGATGCTGTTTTTTACGATAATAGATTCTCTGTCATTAATTTTATGAGAAAGCGTGAATTGAGTGCTCACTCTTTGTGTTTTATTTTTTTCGAAATAGCAGTCGGGAAAATCACTACGATTTTTAATATAATCAATGTTTCCACCTATTCTATCTTCAAAAACGGTATTCACACCAAAGTTCAATTCAGTTTTATCATTAAGGTATAAAAACAATTTTGGATTGAAGTTATAGCGTTCGAATTTTGGAATAGCGGTTAGTTTAATATCAGCAGGATCGTAGGCTGCGTTGCGGTCATGAGAAGCAAAAATAGTCAATCCTATTTTATCAAAACGTTGTCCGTAAAATCCGTTTATGTCGAGACCACCAGCAGAAGTGCCGTTTAATAAAAAGCGTAATTCTCTTTCATCTTTAGGCGTTTTAGAAACTAAATTTACCAGTCCAGCGATTGCTCCACCACCATACAATGTAGAGGCAGAACCTTTTATTATTTCGACTTGCTTTAAATCTAATGGAGGCGTTTGCAACAAACCTAAACCGCTTGAAGCACCAGAATAAACTGGAAAACCATCCTTTAAAATTTGGGTATAACGCCCATCAAGACCTTGAATTCGAATAGAGGAATTTCCTGAAGTAGCCGATGTTTGCTGCGTTTGTATCCCCGTACTCTCATTCAGCATCATTCGGATATCACCAGGCTTCATGTTGGCTTTTTCCTCTAGCTCTTCACCAGCGATAAATTCGACTCGTGTAGGAATGTTGTTGATCGTTCTTGTTCCCCTGGTTGAGGTGATGATAATTTCGTCCATCTCTTCAGCTGTACTTTTCATGAAGACAATTACTTCAACTGTTTTTAAAGGGACTTGAATTGTTTTATTTTCTACTACGTATCCTTCTAGTTGAAATGACATAAAGTACATAGCTTCGTCTAGGTTTTCAAATGTAATTATCCCTTCTGCATTCGAATAAGAAGTTAGTGATTGTGCCTGTATAGTGGCTCTAACCGCATTTAGTGGCAGCTTAGAATCTATATCCTTAACAGTGATTTTGAGGCTATGCTGTGCCTGAGCTGTGCCAATAGTTGCTATTGCCACAAATAGTGAAATATATTTAAACATTTTTATTTCTTAATATGAATAATTTTTTTAGCTAATACTTGTAGTCAGCTGTTTTTGAAGATTATAAATAAAAAGAAAATTTAGGTGGTTGCCAAATGGCACCGTTAAAAGAAGAATTTGTAATAGTAACTATGTCAATATCATGCGTTTTGTCACTATTAACAGAAAAATTTTTTTGAGCTTTGGCTACAGTAGCTGTACTCATAGCAAAACCCACGCAGCTACCACAAGTGTAAAAGGGAGAGCATTTGTGAGATTCTTTTTCGCACTTTTTATCTAGCATACACTTAGAATTGCTTTCAAAAGCGCTGCAAGGTACGGTTGATAATAATAGTACCAAAAATGATAAAAGTATACTCCAAGTTTTCACAGTGCAAATTTAAAAATAATATTTGTGAATAGATTATTTTTTAGCTTCAAATTTTAAGAGGTGGTGAATTAAATAATTTTTGGATTAAGAAGTTATGAAAAGAAGAATTTCTACCGCTCGAAAATTAATATGAAGAGCAACATTAACAGTAAAAATACTAACCTAAAAGCTTTAAAATTAGTAGATATAAACTTATACTATACATCATGAAATGGGCTTAATTTTTGTATTTGCCACACGGTTTCTGAATGGCGAATGTATAGGTAAGCACAGTCTAGAAAACATGTAAAAAAACTTTAATAAGTTTTCCAGCAATTTAGGCAGGACATTTGACCCAAATAAGGAAGAGGAGTGGTTTGTTTTAGAACAACTAGAAAATGTTTGTGCTGAAAATCAGTTCAATGCAGAAATGTTATCATATAATGCCAGTAAAATGGAGGAAAAAGGATATCATATATATCCAAAAAAAGAGGGTACTTTTTCAAGTATACCTCAAAGTGTGCTGTCTGGAGTACAATCAAACACGTTGTACCTGTTTTAACATTTTTTGAAATTTTAAAGTAGTATAATTATAAAAAAATAACGCCAATGTCTTCCATTGGCGTTATTTGTCTTTGGTGGGCGATGAGGGGTTCGAACCCCCGACCCCCTCGGTGTAAACGAGGTGCTCTGAACCAGCTGAGCTAATCGCCCTTCTACAATTTAGTAACTTTCGTTTCTGTATTGCGTGTGCAAATATACACTTAGAATCCATATCTGCAAACACTTTTTTAAAATAAATTATTAAAATTTGCGATAAATCTTCTTTCTTACTCTTTAACAGCATTTTAAATAAAAGATGAAACTGAATGATTTTTTTGTATTGACTTCGTATAGTCTTACATTTGTCCCATAAATAATAAATAATGGCAAGATTCAAAGAAAATGATTTACCCAAATCAAAAATTACAGCTACTTCTCTCAATAAAGCACTAATTATTTTTAAATATGCTGGTAATCATAAATGGAAATTTTATGTTGGTTTAGTTTTTCTACTCTTTACCGGTGCGACTGCCCTAGCCTTTCCTAAATTGATGGGAATGCTTATAGATTGTGTAAAAAATAGAGATATGTCTCAAGCTAATTATATTGCGCTTGGTTTAGTTGTCATATTATTTATGCAATCCATCTTTTCTTTTTTCAGACTCTATTTATTTGTAAATTTTACCGAGCATACGTTAGCAAACCTGAGATTGGCTTTATACAGTAATTTGGTAAAACTTCCGATGTCTTTCTTTTCGCAAAAACGAGTTGGAGAATTAAATAGCCGTATTAGTTCTGATATAACCCAAATCCAAGACACACTAACTTCTACAATTGCTGAGTTTTTAAGGCAATTTATTTTAATTATTGGAGGCGTTTTTTTATTGGCAAATGAAAGTATCAAATTAACACTTTTAATGTTATCTGTTGTGCCACTAGTTGCCGTTGCAGCAGTAATTTTCGGTAGGTTTATTAGAAAATATTCCAAAAGTGTTCAAGATAAAGTTGCTGAAAGCCAAGTTATAGTTGAGGAAACGATGCAAGGAATCTCTATTGTTAAGGCTTTCGCCAATGAATGGTATGAAATTGCTCGTTACAATGGCAAAATTAAAGAAGTCGTTGCCATTGCTATAAAAGGAGGAAAATATAGAGGGTATTTTGCGTCCTTTATCATTTTCTGCCTCTTTGGTGCCATAGTCGCAGTTGTTTGGTTTGGCGTTCGTTTAAGTATTAGTGGTGAAATGAGCGTTGGACAATTAATTTCATTTGTCTTATACTCTACTTTTGTTGGAGCCTCGTTTGGTGGAATTGCTGAGCTTTATGCCCAAATCCAAAAGGCAATTGGAGCCACAGAGCGTGTATTTGAATTACTAGATGAATCGCCAGAAAAAATTAATTCAGTTCAAAATGCAGCGACTCAAAAAATAAAAGGAGATGTAACTTTCAAGAATGTAAAATTTAGTTACCCATCCCGTAAAGAGATCAAAGTTTTAAAAGACGTTAATTTCACAGCTAAATTTGGTCAAAAGATCGCTATTGTTGGACCAAGTGGGACAGGAAAATCAACAATTGCTTCATTATTATTGCGTTTTTATAATGTTGATAGCGGAGAAATATTAGTTGATGGAAAAAACATTTACGATTTTGATTTGGAACAACTTCGCGGAAACATGAGTATCGTTCCTCAAGATGTAATTTTGTTTGGTGGAACGATTAAAGAGAATATTGCGTATGGAAAACCGGACGCATCAGATGAGGAAATTCTTTTAGCAGCAAAACAAGCTAATGCTTTTACTTTCATCGAAAGTTTTCCTGAAAAATTTGAAACGCTCGTGGGCGAAAGAGGAATTAAATTGTCTGGTGGACAAAGACAACGTATTGCCATTGCAAGGGCATTACTCAAGAATCCAAGTATTTTAATTTTAGATGAAGCAACTTCTTCTCTAGATAGTGAAAGTGAAAAATTGGTTCAAGAAGCGTTAGAAATTTTGATGCAAGGAAGAACAAGTATTATTATAGCGCATCGTTTGTCAACCATTCGCAGTGCGGATCAAATTTTAGTTTTAGACAATGGTAAAATTTCAGAGCAAGGAACACATCAGGAATTAATTGCCTTAGAAAATGGAATCTATAAAAATTTGAGTAATCTACAGTTTAGTAATTCTTAACCTTTTCATTAACCCTCTCCAAAAGAGAGGGAGTTGTTAATTCTACAATTTTAAAAAGCGCTAATTAGTCTGGAAATCAGAATTAATTAGAAATACGATACCTTCGATTTTAAGTAGCAATTAGACCATGAAACTAAAAAAACTTAGCTGATGAATGGGTTGTAACATCGTATTGCTGATTTATATTTTATAAAAATACCGATTCAATAATTATCTCTGTTAAAACTGAGTTTGCAATAAAACACTCCGTGTGGGCGCGATGGTGAATTTCATTTAGTATCGTTTCATCTGGAATGTAATCTCCTGTAAAGGTTATTTTTGGTCGTAGATGGGTATGATCATAATTTTAAAAGATAAATTGTCTGAATCATTTTTCCAACTTAAATTAACTTTATGTCCTGCCGCAGTAATTTTTTAAATTTATTATTCTGGTTTGCGTTTCTTATTTTTAATATGGTGCTTTTTAAGCTCACTCCCCTTAGTATCAAAACGAGTTATACTATCCTGACCAACAACATTTACATAGGATAGAGGCTTTACAACTTCAGGCTTTTTTTGTGTTTGTACCTCATCGTGCCAAGCATCCGATTTGATTAGTTGATTATTTTCGCTTTCATCATTGATGTAGCATTCAAATTTATCCCCTTGTCGCTTATATAATGAATTTTTTTTGTGAGGACCTACCCAAGGAGAATCGGTTTTAAAATTAGTTGACCAGGTTTGGCAACACAAATAGCTTCCACAAGGACCAATATCGCCAATTCGATTTGCTTCTTCACGCAACCCAATTTGACACATCTCTATCCGCACATGAAAGGCTTCGAAAAGGCATTTAATTAACTCCCTATAATCCACACGTCCTTCGGCGGTGTAATAAAATGTGGCTTTAGCTTTATCACCCTGATAATCTACATCGGTTAGTTTCATTGATAAACCGAGCTCTTTGGCTATCACGCGTGCTTTACACATCGTATCTAATTCCATTTCTTTGGCACGTTTCCATTTAGTTGCATCATAGGGAGTAGCTTTCCGTTGAATTTTTTTAAAGATATCTTCCTTATTTACATTTTTTTTCTTGAGCTGCAAGCTTACCAGTTCACCAGTTAAGGAAACATGCCCAACATCATAACCACCCTTATTGCCATCAACTACAACTAATTCTCCATTTTTTAAATCTATGTTTTGATGATTAAGATAAAATTCCTTTCGGGATCCTTTAAATTTTATCTCAATAATAGTGTAAACTTTATCATCAAGTGGTACAACAATATCCGATAGCCAGTCATATACATCGGATTGGCTGCTACCATAGGTATAAACTAAGTCGTTACTTTTGATTCCACTTAGAACAGAAGGACCTTCTGTTGAATAATTTTCCATAGTATCCTATATATTAATTCCCTTTCGAGAGTGTATGAAAGTTTGAAATGTCTATTTAATAAAAGAAGGAAAGATAATCAAAATTCGTCTTCATCAATCCCTAGAAGCATATTGTAAACTTCTTGTAATTCCAATAACGTTTTTTTATTCCCCATTTTTTTGGCAATCTCAATTCCTCTTTTATAAGTTTCAGCTGCTTTGTCTACTTCATTCAGCGACTCATATAATTTCCCCAATTGATAATAACTCGCTACATAATTTTCATCATCCTTTATCAATTTCAAAAAGCAATTTACAGCGGTATCATTTTCTTTAACCAAAACATATTCTAATGCCAATGCGTATTTCAGAAAAGAGTCGTTGCTATCTTCCTTTAAAAATTCCTGTAATTGTTCAATTCTATTATTCATTATTTTTTTTTTGGTGAAAGTAGTAACCACAATAAAAAATCTTTTGTAAAATAATTCCAAGCCCAGTTGATGAATACAATTTGCTTATTTATTACATTCCAAATAACATTTAATCTTTAAAAATGCTAAACGATCAATCGGCAATTATCGCGTTAAAATTAGAAGCTATTTTTTTCTTTGTTGATTAACAATACTCCTCATAAGCGGCCTTTAGGTTTTCGGCAATCATTGCTCCCGACTTTCCTTCAATATGGTGGCGTTCTACAAAATGGACTAATTCTCCGTCTTTGAATAGGCCTACACAAGGCGATGAAGGAGGAAATGGGAAAAAATGTTTGCGTGCTTCTGCAGTGGCTTCAGTATCGAAACCTGCAAATACAGTTGTGATTCGGTCAGGGCGCTTGCTTGCGTCCAATGAAAGTTTTACTCCCGGTCGTGCGGCACCGGCAGCACATCCACAAACTGAATTGACAACTACTAAAACGGTACCTTTTGAATTAATGGCAGCTTCTACTTGCTCAGCGTTGCGCAGGTCTTCAAAACCAGCAGATGTAAGTTCTTCCTTCATTGGTATTACTAATTGTTCTGGATACATAGTGTGATATTTATAATTTAAAATAAAATTCAAGGTTTTAAAGAGAACCCTCATAAACTCTGTGATTTTTTTAATTTAAAATAGGAATCATTCGAATGAATAATCAATTTAAAACCATTGGTTAAAAAATATGCTTTTCAGCATGATAGGAAGAACGAACCATAGGGCCACTTTCCACATAACGAAACCCTTTTTCGAGACCTATTACCTTATATTTAGCAAATACTTCAGGGTGAATAAATTCTACAACCGGCAAATGTTTTGGTGAAGGTTGCAAGTACTGCCCCATTGTTAATACATCGCAGCCTACTGCACGTAAATCATCCATTGTTTCATAAATCTCCTGTTCGGTTTCTCCTAATCCAAGCATAATTCCTGATTTAGTTTTCATTCCGGCCTCTTTCAGTCGTTGTAATACCTCGAGGCTTCGATCATATTTTGCCTGCACACGAACCTGTTTTGTTAACCTGCGAACCGTTTCTGTATTATGAGAAACGATGTCTGGATGTGCATCTATAATACGTTGTAGGTTTTCCCAACTGCCCATAAAATCGGGGATAAGCGTTTCAAATTTTGTTTCAGGACTCACTCTGCGAATCGCATTAATCGTTTCTACCCAAATAATGGAGCCGCCATCTTTTAAATCATCACGGTTAACCGAGGTAATTACGCAATGTTTCACATTCATGAGACGCACAGATTCTGCTACACGCTCTGGTTCTTTTAAATCAACCGGCAACGGACGACCGGTAGCCACATTACAAAATCCGCAGGAACGGGTGCATATATTTCCTAGAATCATATAGGTGGCGGTACCTGCTCCCCAACATTCGCCCATATTAGGACAACTGCCGCTTTCGCAAATGGTATGTAATTTATGAGTAGATACGATTTCTCGAACCTTTTTATATTCTTCGCCCATTGGCAGTTTCACTCTCAGCCAATCTGGTTTGGTTTTATACCTTGGCTCTTCTACTATTTTAATATCGTTATGTAACATTTTTAAAAAAATTGGGGATTATTAAAATAAAAGCAACCCTTTTATTTTTGGTTCCGGTTAAACATTTGTTCTATCCTATACTAAAAAAAGGGGTAAAACGGTATAATATATTAGTTCGTCATTTATATTGTTAAGTGATAATCGCGTAATTTATACTGTATCTATTACTGTTGCCGTGGTATAGCTGTTATGCGGTTTCCGTAACTACATTTTTCACTTCGGGAAGCATTTCCCGCAGCATGTTTTGGACACCCATTTTCAAAGTAGTATTGGTTGAAGGACAGCCGTGACAAGAACCTTTGAGCATCACGGTTACTGTTCCGTTTTCGAAAGATTTAAAATTAATGGCGCCACCATCTCCTTCAACGGCTGGCCGAATATATTCATCAAGAATTGAAATTATTTTTTGTTCAATATTCCCAGAAATGTTTACCGGTACTTCTGATTTTTCTTCAATTAATTCGCCATTGAGAAGAGGTTCTTTTAGGGCAAGCTTTGCTTTAATTAGCTCCTTAATTTCCGGTATTACCTCATACCATTCAAAGCTTTCGTCCTTGGTTACGGTAATAAAATTGGAAGTAATAAAAACGCCTTTTACATAAGGAAGTTCAAATATTTTTGTGGCAAGAGGAGAAATGGCTGCCTTTTCTTTTGTGCGGAATTCAATACTTTCTCCTTCCTCATCGATTAACAAAAAGGTCAGTACAAATTTCATTGTGACGGGATTAGGCGTCATTTCGGTATAAATGGAGATTGGTGCGTTCATTTTTTTATATTTATTTAAACTTTTATCGAAAAAAGGATAGGTGTTATTTTATTGATCTTACCATTTAACATCTGCCACTTGAGCTGGTGCTTTTGCATTTTGTATAGACACTTGTTGTGCCACTTTACGTGCCATTTCCATGTAGGCAATAGCTTGGGGTGTGTTTTCCTGCAGCACAGCGGGGCGACCTAGATCACCAGATTCACAAATATTTTGTACTAATGGTATTTCTCCCAACAACGGAACTTCTAATTCTTCGGCAAGTTTTTTTGCTCCATCTTTGCCAAAAATATAATAGCGTTTCTCCGGCTCGTCGGGAGGACTGAAATAGGCCATATTTTCTACAATGCCTAAAACGGGTACATTTATCGACGGTAATTGAAACATTCCAACTCCTTTTTTGGCATCAGCCAAAGCCACAAATTGAGGAGTGCTTACAATTACAACTCCGTTCAAAGGAACGGCACCAACCAGTGATAAATGAATGTCGCCAGTTCCGGGAGGTAAATCAATAATCATATAATCTAATTCCCCCCATTCTGCTTCCTGAAACAATTGGACAACCGCTTTTGATGCCATTGGTCCACGCCAGACTAGCGCTTGGGAAGTATCTACAAAAAATCCTATAGATAATAATTTGACACCAAAACTTTCTACGGGAATCATTTTATTTACACCATTAATCGCTTTAATTTGTGGCTTTGCATCCATCACATCAAACATAATGGTTTGTGAAGGTCCATAAATATCAGCATCTACTAAACCAACCGATGCCCCAAGTTTTACCAAAGCCAAAGCCAGATTTGAAGCTACCGTTGATTTCCCAACACCACCTTTACCAGATGCTACTCCTATAATATTTTTAACATTTGGTAACAGAGGTCCACCGCTTTTTCGAGAGGAAACATCGGAAGTCATTTTCACATTTACATTCGCTTCTTCATCTATAAAATGCAAAATCGAATTTACACAAGCCTTGTGAATCAATTCTTTCATTGGGCAGGCAGGTGTTGTAAGTACTACGGTAAAACTCACGTTTTTACCCTCTACTTCTAAATCCTTGATCATACCAAGGGTTACCAAATCCTTTTTTAAATCAGGATCTTCGACATTTTTTAAAGCTTCTAAAACTTGTTCTTTTGTAATATTCATTTTGGCCTCCTTTTATTTCTTTAATTTTTTGTTCTAAAAACTATTTACTTCCCGTACCATAACCAATCTATCATCACCTACAGAAACCAAATAGTTATTACAAGTACTCCAAATCAATTTATTTACCGAATGTGTATGAGCATCAAAATTTTCTTTGGTGATGCGTTTTAATAATTGAAACGTTTTTGCATCCCAAATTTTGATGGTTTTATCACGGCTGGCAGTGGCAAAAAGTGTAGCATCGGGACTAAATACGATATCGTAAATTGCCCAATTATGTGCAGGAATTGACTTTAGTAAATCATAATTTCCTACTTGCCATATGTTTAAATGTGCATCTCTTCCTCCAGTCAAAAGAAACTTACCATCAGGGCTGTAACGCACAACATTTGATGCAAGTCCATGCCCAATAAAATCTTTTTTATAATCCAATGTATGCAGGTCAAATACAAGAATATTACAATCCCCTAGTGCAACCGCTATTTCGGAAGTGGTATAATTAAAATCAATGCTGCGTACTTTTTCCTTGGATAGTTTTTTCATTTTAATCAATGACAAAGTATCGAGTGAGCAAACGGCAAAATTACCATCGCCACCGGCTGTATAAAAGCAATTGGTTTCTAAGGAATATTTGATATCAAAAATCGGTGCCGTATGATGTTGCAGCATTTTTATTTCTTCTTTTTTCTCTAAATCAAGGATGTGAATACTTCCGGTTGTTGTTCCCGCAAGCAATAATTTTTTTTCAGGAATATGACAAATAGCATAAACAGCAGCAGGTAAAGATGCTGAAAATTTTTCGGCTTGCAGAGTTTCTAAATTCCATAATGCGATAAACATATCGCTACCCGCTGTAAAAACAGTGTTGTCAGATATGCCTTTATCCATCGCATATACACAGCCGCTGTGGCCAGTAAGTGTTGCGATATGTTTTATACCAATGTTTATTTTTTTTATTGTCTCCATTTTATTTTGTTGTGCTGTTTTTCTTGAAATAAAACCAAGTGAAAAATCACTTTTGCTTTACAAAATTAATAACTCCACCTTGTAAGATATGTTCAACTTGTCTCTCACTTATATTGTAAATAAGTGGAATTTCAATATTTTTCCCAATTACAGTAGCTGTTACTGCTTCTCTGTTTTTAATAGCTATCCTTAAGCCTTCTATCTGTAAAATATCACCTTGTTCCAGTTTATCCCAGTCAGCTGGGTTTTTAAATTCGAAAGGAATTATACCAAAATTGATCAGGTTCTGCCAACCGATACGAGCATAAGATTTGGCAATAGCAAACTTTTGTCCAAGATAACGAGGAGATAATGCAGCATGTTCTCTACTCGAACCTTGTGCGTAATTATTGCCTGCAATAACACAAAAGCCCGTATGTGATTTTTGATTTTCAATGGCTCGATCATAAAAACTTTCGTCAATAGCATAATATGCATATTTACTTAGCTCCGGAATATTTGAACGCAAAGGCAGTACATCGGCACCCGCTTTTAATATTCCATCTGTGGAGATATCGTCTCCCATTTTCAAAAGGATAGGGATTTCTAGTTTATCTGGAAGTTGTTCAAAATTGGGAAGTGTCTTAATATTTGGTCCCTTAATCAATTCAGGATATTCTTCATTTGGAGCAATTAGCATCTTCTTACTTAACTTGATTTGGGATGGCTCTATCCATTTTGGATAAGCCATATTCATTAAAGTTTCAAGTTCTCTTGGATCCGTAATTTTTCCTGTAATTGCTGAAGCTGCCGCAGTTTCCGGGCTACATAGGTATACTTGGTCATCTAGTGTTCCTGAACGTCCCGGAAAATTACGAGGCATCGTTCGGAGGCTGATAGTATTGGTAGCAGGAGCTTGTCCCATACCGATGCATCCCATACAACCGGATTGATGAAGGCGTCCACCAGCAGCGATCAAAGGACCAAGAGCGCCCATTTCTGTCAAATTTTCTAGCACTTGACGTGAAGAAGGATTGATATCGAAAGAAACATCGGGAGAAATAACTTCCCCCTTTAAAATTTGTGATGTGATCCAAAAATCACGTAGTCCTGGATTTGCAGAAGAGCCTATTACAACTTGGTTTATTTGCAATCCACTAACTTCTCTCACCGGAACCACATTACCGGGACTTCCAGGAAGCGCAATTAAAGGTTCTAACTCAGATAAATTGATTTCAATATTAAGGTCGTATGTCGCGCCCTCATCAGCTTCCAATTTCATCCACTCGTCTTCTCTTCCTTCTTGTTTAAGAAATTCAAGTGTGATTTCATCGGAGGGAAATACAGAAGTCGTAGCACCAGTCTCTGTTCCCATATTGGCGATAACATGACGGTCCCAAGCACTCAGAGATTTTAAACCAGGGCCATAATATTCTAAGATATATCCACGTCCTCCAGTCACATCATACCTGCGAAGCATTTCTAAAATAACATCTTTTGCGCTTACCCAGTCAGGAAGCTTTCCAACGAGTTTGATACCCATCACTTTTGGCATTTTAACAAAATACGGTTCCCCTGCTGAAGCGAGGGCAACATCTAATCCGCCCGTGCCGATGGCGAGCATTCCAATACCTCCTCCAGCAGGAGTATGGCTGTCTGAACCTAACAACGTTTTGCCTGGCCTACCAAATCGCTCCATGTGCACTACATGGCTTATTCCGTTTCCTGACCTGCTGAACCAGAATCCAAAACGCGCCGCTGCCGACTGAAGAAATAGATGGTCATCCATATTCTTATAATCCGTTTGAAGCAGGTTGTGGTCTACATATTGTACTGCAACCTCTGGTTTGATTTTATTTAAATTAAATGCTTCTAATTCCAGCATTACTAATGTGCCTGTGGCATCTTGTAATAATACCTGATCAATTTTCAACCCGATTTCAGTTCCTGGGTTCATTTCACCGGAAATGAGATGAGAACTAATCAATTTTTGACTAACGTTTTGAGTTTTCATTTTTACTGGTTTTATATTTTTTAATTTTACGTACTTTTTTTGATCCTTTATTACCGTTTTGCTGCTATCAATTTCTGAGTGTACCAATAGAACAATCGCTCTAAAATTGTTATGATGCAGCCTATACAGTATTTAAATCAGGACACTTAATCATAAATAAAATGCTCAATATGCCAAGAGAATATAAGAGAACCTTTTACAGGCTGGAAATTATTTTTCTGCAATATTTGGTATCACTACGGACTTCATATACTCATGTCTTTAGCTCGTATTTAAATTTGTTTGCGCTGCTTGTATAACGGAACCATAGAACAAGCTTCGCCATACATAACACTTTTTACAATTGGTCGTAAAAGCCTGGTGATTTCGACATAAGCCGCTTTAGGAACTGGCAGATGGCCACAACCCTTAATCACAACGCGAGCATCTTTATATTCATCGAAATTTAGTTTGTTAAGGATCTCATTATACAAAATGGTTTCCAGTGTTTCTAAATCGCCAAACACTACCTTTTTTACGTAAGGCTCTAGCTTAATTGCTAACAGCATATAAGCCCAAGTTGGAACAACGGCATCGGCAGAGCAAATAAGGGCAACAAACTTGTCTGTGTATTTACTCCAGTCTTCATTCTTAACAAATTCCCTAAAGTCTTTTTCTTTCAAGATTAAACCTTGAAATAAATGCTCTTTTATATCCAATACTACACGATTACCTTGAGGGTAAAACGTTTCGAGGTCAATTGTGATGATGCCACTTAATGCTACTTTATTAACTATTTCTTTTTCCATTTTACATAAATCCTAATTCGAGTTCTGCCTCCTCGCTCATCATTTCTTTTTCCCAAGGCGGGCTATAAGTAATTGTTATTTTTGCTGATTTAATCCCCTCTATTTCACGTAATTTTTGTTCTGTTTCAGGGGGCAATGTTTCAGCTACAGGACAGGATGGTGATGTTAAAGTCATTAGCATCGTGAGGTTGTTGTCGCTATCAATATTGAGTTCGTAAATCAATCCTAACTCCCAAATATCAACTGGAATTTCTGGGTCGTAACAAGTTTTAAGGGTATCAATAGCCTTTTGTGCAAGCGCTGCGTTTTGTGTAATTATTATTGCTGCCATATTTATTATTCAAATGTTTTAGCAATCTTTCCTTCAATATAGTCACGCAAAGCCTCAATTTTTACAGTATTTACAACTTCCGAAGCAAAGGCGTGCATCAATAATTTTTTGGCATTTGTTAGGCCTATTCCACGAGCCTGTAGGTAAAATATTTTTTCTTGATCTAATTTTCCGGTGGATGTCCCGTGCGAACATTTTACATCATCGGCATAAATTTCTAATTGCGGTTTTGTATTGATTGTTCCGTCTTCGCTTAGTAAAATATTTTTGTTGGATTGAAATGCATTTGTTTTTTGAGCATCTTTTCTAACAAATATTTTTCCATTAAAAGTAGCGGTTGACTTTCCGTCAATAATCCCTTTATAAAGCTCGTTGCTGTTGCAATTTGGCTTGCGATGATCTACGACAGTATGATTGTCAACTACTTGATTTCCTGTAGTTATATACAATCCGTTCAAATGCGATTCAATATGTTCATCATCTAAAACTATAGTCAAATTATTGCGAACTAATGCGCCACTCAAGGTAAAAGTATGGGTAGAAAATACACTTTGTTTATTTTGAATTACTTGTGTTGTATTCATTAAATAACCCAACTCCTTCCTCTCCGGCAGGCAGGCATTTTCATCTTGAATTTTATAATGTTCAACAATGGCGTGATTATCTACTACAATTTCTGTTAACGCATTACTGAAGATTTTTGCTTTGGAATCAACCGTTTGATAGGATTCTACTATTTTTACTTGTGCATTTTCATCAATCACGATTAAATTACGTGGATGAATTATGGTGTTTTCGAATGCTGTTGCAATATGAATGATATGGATTGGTTTTTCAATTATCACATTTTTTGCGATATGAATAAACACGCCATCTTTAGTCATTGCGGTATTTAACGCTATGAATGGATCCGTTTTAATATCTGCATATTGTGCATAATGTTTTTCAAAAACAGCGGAATTACTAGTTGCCGCATTTACTAAACTGCAAATCGTTACCCCTTTTGGAAGATTTTCTAAATTGGATAATCCTTCCACAAAAATGCCGTTTTCGATAATTACATTATAAGCCTCTTTTAAAAATTTCAGCGGTTCAATTTGCTCATCATTACAGTTTTTACTGGTCGATAAATCAAATTCCCCTTTTAATATTGAACTGATAGGAGTATATTTATATTCTTCGTGATTTCTGGTTGGAATACCTTGTTTGTAAAAGCTTTCCATCGCCTGATCACGAATTTGTGTATCGCCGAATAAAAATAATTTTGATGTCTCAAATTCAAAAATCAATTTATCTTTTATCGTACTGGTTTTAATTGCTGTTTCCATTTTGTACTAAATTAAGCTTGTACTTCTTCTACTTCTTTAATAAAATCGTATCCTTTTTCTTCTAGTTCTAAAGCCAATTCTTTTGGCCCTGTTTTCACAATTTTTCCATTGTATAAAACGTGAACAACATCGGGGATAATATAATCCAACAACCTTTGATAATGCGTGATAACAATGGTTGCGTTATCTTTCGATTTTAATTTATTCACGCCGTTAGCAACAATTCGTAAGGCATCAATATCAAGTCCACTATCGGTTTCATCAAGTATGGAAAGTTTTGGCTCCAGCATCGCCATCTGAAATATTTCATTTCGTTTTTTTTCACCACCGCTAAAACCTTCGTTTATCGAGCGACTGATAAGTGCTTTATCTATCTCAACTAACTTTTGCTTTTCTTTCATCAGAGTTAAAAACTCTTTTGCTGCCAGAGGTTCCAAGCCTTTATAAGCGCGAATTTCGCCAATAGCTGTTTTTAAAAAATTAATGTTGCTTACCCCCGGAATTTCAATGGGATATTGAAACGCAAGAAATATGCCTTCTCTAGCTCTATCTTCCGCTTCTAGTTCTAATAAATTTATACCGTTATAGATTATTTCACCTTCTGTAACTTCGTATTCGGAACGACCCGCAAGTACTGCAGATAAGGTGCTTTTTCCAGAACCGTTAGGGCCCATAATAGCATGTACTTCTCCCGCTTTTATTTCTAGATTAATCCCTCTTAATATTTCTTTCCCGTCAATTGACGCGTGTAGATTTTTTATTGATAGCATTTTTTTAAAATTTATGAGTTAAAATTTATAGGTTATAAAAGATCTCTCCTTATCCTACTGAGCCTTCCAAGGAAACCTCCAACAATTTTTGGGCTTCAACAGCAAACTCCATTGGCAATTGACTTAATACATCTTTGCAATAGCCATTTACAATTAAACCAATGGCTTTTTCATTATCAATACCCCTTTGTTTGCAATAAAATAATTGGTCTTCACCAATTTTTGAAGTTGTTGCTTCATGCTCGACAATGGCGGTGTTGTTTTTTATTTCGATGTATGGAAAGGTATGTGCTCCGCATTGATCAGTCATCAATAAACTATCGCATTGTGAAAAATTACGGGCATTGTCTGCACCTTTTCCAATACGGACTAACCCTCTGTAACTGTTGTTGCTATAGCCTGCCGAAATCCCTTTGGATATGATAGTACTTTTAGTGTTTTTACCAATGTGGATCATTTTTGTTCCAGTATCGGCTTGTTGGTAGTTATTGGTAAGTGCAACAGAATAGAATTCACCTATCGAATTGTCTCCTTTTAAAATCACTGATGGATATTTCCACGTAATTGCAGAACCTGTTTCTACTTGTGTCCAAGAAATTTTAGAATTTTCTTCTAAACAAATACCACGTTTAGTAACAAAGTTGAAAATTCCTCCCTTACCGTCTTTATCTCCGGGATACCAGTTTTGTACGGTGCTGTATTTTATCTGCGCATTTTTATGGGCTACAAGTTCTACCACTGCGGCATGCAATTGATTTTCATCACGCATTGGTGCCGTACAGCCTTCGAGGTAACTCACATACGAATCTTCATCAGCAATAATTAAGGTGCGTTCGAACTGCCCTGTCCCAGCCGCTTCTATTCGGAAATAAGTAGAAAGTTCCATCGGACATCGAACTCCTTTTGGAATATAACAAAAAGTACCATCCGTAAAAACAGCGGAATTTAGTGCCGCATAAAAATTATCGGTATATGGAATGACAGAGCTCATGTATTTTTGTACCAATTCCGGATGGTCTTGAATTGCTTCGCCAAACGAACAAAATATAATTCCTTTTTCAGCCAATGTTGCTTTATATGTTGTTGACACTGAAACGCTGTCTACAATAATATCAAGGGCTATTCTGTTTTCTACTCCTGTTAAACGTTCTTGTTCTAAGATTGAAATACCAAGTTTCTGAAATGTTTTCAATAATTCAGGATCTACTTCATCTAAACTGTTTAATACCGCTTTTGGCTTTGGAGCCGAGTAATAAATGATATCCTGAAAGTCTGGTTTTTGGTAAGAAACATGAGCCCAATCAGGTTCCTCCATTGTTATCCAATGACGGAAAGCCGTTAAACGATAGTCCAACATCCATTCGGGTTCCTTTTTTTTGGCAGAAATAAAACGAATAATATCTTCATTCAATCCTTTCGGTGCGTTGTCAGCATCAATATCGGTAACAAACCCATACTTGTATTCTGTGCTGAGTTTTTGTTCTAAAACCTCGTTCATACTATTTAAGTTTTACTATTGTTATTTTGTTCATCGGTAATTCCCAATCCCAAAAATCATTTTGATTAAATTATTAAATGCAAGCTGTCTTTTTTGGCAAATAATTCTTCTTCGCTTTCGCGCCAATCTTCATCATCTACACAGCAGTCCACAGGACAAACAGCGGCACATTGAGGTTCATCATGAAAACCAACACATTCAGTGCATTTATCGGCTACTATGTAATAAACATCATTAGATACAGGTTCTTGCGGTTCATTTGCATCGGCAGTCAATCCGCTTTTTGAGGTAAACATTCCCTTTATGGCTGTTCCATCAGCAAAGCGCCATTCATCGCCCCCTTCGTAGATTGCATTATTAGGACATTCGGGTTCACAAGCGCCACAATTAATGCATTCATCTGTAATTATAATTGCCATTTTTCTTTTTTTTATAGTTGGATAGTTGGAAGGTTTTGCAAGAAATACTTACAAGCTTTAAACCTTAAGCCTACTATTAAACGCCAAACGATTCCCCACAACCGCAAGTTCTACTTGCATTTGGATTGACAAATACAAATCCTTTACCGTTTAAGCCTCCCACATAATCGAGCTCTGTACCTATTAAGTATAGAAAGCTTTTTTTGTCAACGGCAATCTTTATTCCTTTGTCTTCAAACACCTTATCGCTCTCTGTAATCACATTGTCAAATACGAGTTTATAAGTAAGGCCTGAACATCCACCGCCATCAACACCTACTCTAATAAAGGTTCCTTCTGGGCTATTTTCGTTTGCTATTAAACTTAATGCGTGTTCTTTTGCATTTTCTGAAACTGTTATCATTCTATTTCTAATTAATGATTATAATAATTCTTTATTTTCTCCACTTATTTCTTCAAATAAACTTTTAAAAGTAACTGTAGCTTCTTTTTCACCATGGGACAAATCAGATAGTGTGATGGTATCTAGTAACTTATCTATTGCAGATTGAACTATGGTCCAAAGTGATCGAATGGAGCAATCAACTGAATTGCTGCATATTTTCATTACGCCAACATGATTGACGCAAAATTGTTCGTCAAATAACCGCCCGCCTAAGGCATTCAAAATGTCGTTTACTGTTATCGTATTTGCAGGTCTGGCCAATACATATCCTCCAACATGTCCTTTGGTACTATTAATTAAACCTTCCATACGAAGGATTCGGGTCAATTTAGAAACATTAGGTTGCGATAACCCTTCGGCTTCACTGAGCTGAGGAATGCTCAAGCCGGACTGATCATTACATTTTGCAATCCGGACTAATAGTCTTAAGCCATACTCGTCTTGTGCTGTTATTTTCATTGTTTAAAAGTTTGATGTTTTAATAATGGATTTTTAATATTTAAATAAACCTATAAGACAAATGTAAACATTGTTTTTCAATATATACTAAAAAGTATATATTAATTTATACTAAAAAGTATATTGATGAATTTAGTAAAAACTACTATAAAAAGTATCTCTTCATTTGAAACCTCTTTAGTGTAATAAAAAGGTTGAATGACTCAGAACGCCTGTTAATATAAGAGAATAACCTTTTATTAATCATGCGATTAACCGGAAATTCAGTGTCCCGTTAAAAAAAATGTAAAATTAACCTTGAAGGTTGTTTTTTCAGCACAGTCAACTGTCCAAAGAAGAACTTGACTTAAAAAAAGTAGAAAAGCAAAGGAATCGCACTAACTATTGTAGATAAAAATTAAACGAACTATGTAATTTTTATTAGCTATGAAACTAGCAAGCACTTTCGATTATAAAAAAATTGAAACAAAAAAATGATGCACTATACTCAAAATTATCAATATAATAGGATAATATCTCCTACTTATATACTAATAACTATACTTATAAGAGCTAGATATTAAGCGTAGTTATATAAAAAAAAGCTCCAATTTTTTAAAATTGGAGCTTTTTTCAGTGAAAGAGATTTTAAAACTATTTCCCTTTTCTTCTTTTTCTTTCTTCTTTAATCATCGCTAATTCACGGCTCGTTTGACCCGCTACTGAAGTATTTTCTTCTGCTCGACGAATCAAGTATGGCATCACATCTTTGACAGGGCCAAAAGGCAAATATTTAGCCACATTATAGCCGTTAGCTGCCAAATTATAGCTAATATTATCACTCATACCATACAATTGACCAAACCAAATTCGATCATCATTGGTTTTCATGCCTTTCGCCTGCATCAATTCCATCAATTTGTATGTACTTAATTCATTATGCGTTCCCGCAAAAATCGACATCAAATCTAAATGATCAACCATATAATGAACTGAGGCATCGTAATTTTCATCTGTAGCTTCTTTTGAAGCGCAAATTGGTGATGGGTATCCTTTTTCTTCGGCACGAGCCATCTCTTTTTCCATGTAAGCACCACGGACTAATTTCATACCTATAAAGAATCCGTCATTTTTGGCTTGTTCATGCAATTTTTTCAAGTAATCCAATCGATCCCAACGATACATTTGCAACGTATTGAAAACAATTGCTTTTTCTTTATTGTATTTGCGCATCATTTCAGTCACTAAATCATCTGCAGCATCTTGCATCCAACTTTCTTCACCATCAATCAAAAGAGCTACATTTTTAGAATGAGCATCTTTGCAAACCAAATCAAAACGCGCCACTACTCTATTCCATTCTGCTTGTTCTTCAAGAGTTAACGTTTGCTTCTCTCCTAATTTCTCATACAATTCAAAACGACCAAAACCAGTTGGTTTAAAAACGGCAAAAGGAATAGCCAAACGTTCTTTTGCAAATTCAATTGTTTTTAGAGTCATTTCAAGCGCAGCATCAAACTGATTTTCTTCTTCTTTACCTTCCACAGAATAATCCAATACAGAAGAAACCCCTTTTGTATACATTTTATCCACTACAGATAGGCAATCTACTTCATTTACACCACCACAAAAGTGGTCAAAAACAGTAGCACGAATTAAGCCTTCAACAGGGAGATTGGCTTTCAAAGCAAAATTTGTAACTGCGGTTCCAATTCGAACTAAAGGCTGATTAGCAATCATTTTGAAAAGGAAATAAGCTCTATCTAATTCGGTATCACTTTTTAATGAAAAGGCAACTTGGGTATTATTGAATATTTTTTCCATTATTTGTTATAATTTTTGTACAAATATAGACAGAGTTTTGAATATTATTCCCCAAAAATTACCTTATTTTGCGGTTCCAATTAATCCATAAAGATGCAATCAATTCAAGCCAACAGTTACCCAATACATTTTAACGAAAAAGCATACGAAGCCTTAAATATTCATTTGAAAGAAAATAAGTATTCTAAAATTTTTATTATTGTTGACAGTAATACGAATGAATTTTGCATTCCAAAATTTCTCCCTTTTCTCGAAACTGAACTTACTATTGAAATCATTGAATTTGATGCCGGTGAAGTAAATAAAAATATTGAGACTTGCGTCCAAATTTGGAATGTACTCACTGAACTTGGTGCTGATAGAAAAAGTCTTGTGCTCAATCTAGGCGGTGGTGTTGTTACTGATTTAGGTGGTTTTGTTGCTTCAACATTCAAGCGAGGAATTGATTTTATTCACATTCCTACCACATTACTATCAATGGTTGATGCCTCTGTAGGCGGAAAAAATGGGGTCGATTTAGGAAATTTAAAAAACCAAATCGGTGTTATTAATGTGCCAAAAATGGTGCTTATCGACACTCAATATCTTGAAACGGTGCCACAAAATGAAATGCGTTCCGGTCTCGCTGAAATGCTCAAACACGGTTTAATATATGATAAAGACTATTGGGAGCAATTTTTAGATCTAAAATCCATTGATTTTGCTGATTTTGATTCCTTAATTTACCGTTCGGTTGAAATAAAGAATGAAATTGTTATCCAAGATCCAACAGAGAAAAATATTCGTAAGTCATTAAATTTTGGTCATACTTTAGGTCATGCTATTGAGAGCTATTTTTTGGAAAATGAAAATAAAACAACTTTGTTACATGGAGAAGCCATAGCCGTTGGGATGATCTTGGAAAGTTTCATCTCATTGCATAAAAAACTAATCAATAAAGAGGAATTCTCTGAGATAAAATCTGGCATAAAATCCATCTATAACGATATCATTTTTGAAGAAAAAGATATAGAGCCTATTTTAGAATTGTTGATACACGACAAAAAAAATGAGTTTGGAAACATACAGTTTGCTTTGATTGATGGTATCGGAAAAATAAAAATCAATCAATCGGTTGAAAATGAATTAATTCTTAAGGCGTTTCTGGATTATAAATCTTAATTATTTTTTATAAAAAGGATTGCATTGCGTATATAATATTTTTTACATTTGCCCCAATGAAAAAAAGTCAAAACAAACAAAATTATAGTTCTAATAAAACCCAAAAAAAGATGTCTTTTCTAAAGATATTAAAACGGTTTTATTCTATCAAAGGCAACTTTAGTTTTGATGTTTTCCAATATTTAAAAGCAGACCACGAAAAGCTTCAGATCGTTTATGCAAATATTCGGGTTTGAATTATCGGTTACTTTATTTTTACAATATTTTAATCTATAATTACGACATCTAATGAACACAAAATATTCTGATTTAATAAATCAAACCTACTATTTCCCTCAAGAAGAATTTACTTTAAACAAAGATAACCTGCAATTTCACAACATTGATTTGATGAAATTGGTTGAGCAATACGGCACGCCATTAAAATTCACTTATTTACCTCAAATTTCAAATAACATCAATAAAGCCAAAAGCTGGTTTCGTAAATCGATGGAAAAAAATAAATATGAGGCAAAATACTATTACTGTTATTGTACAAAGAGCTCTCATTTTGAGTATATTATGAACGAGGCTTTCAAAAATAATATTCATATTGAAACTTCCTCTGCTTTCGATATAAACATTGTTGAAAATTTATTGGCAAACGGAAAAATCAATAAAAGTACCTATGTGATTTGTAATGGTTTCAAAAGAGACCAATACATTGATAATATTGCGCGTCTTATCAATAATGGTCATAAAAACACGATTCCAATTATTGATAATTTTGAAGAGCTAGATCTACTGCAAGGACAGATAAAAAGCAAATTCAAAATTGGTATTCGTATTGCTGCCGAAGAAGAGCCAAAATTTGAATTTTACACGTCAAGATTAGGAATTGGTTACAAAAATATTGTTCCCTTCTATAAAAGAGAAATCAAAGAAAATAAAAAATTGGAACTGAAAATGTTACACTTTTTTATCAACACCGGTATAAATGACAATGCCTATTATTGGAATGAACTAGTAAAATGTATTAAAGTATACGTGGCATTAAAGAAAGAATGTCCTACTCTTGATGGATTAAATATTGGTGGCGGTTTTCCAATAAAAAACTCGCTGGCATTTGAGTATGATTATCAGTATATGATTGATGAAATTATCAATCAGATAAAAATTGCTTGTGATGAAGCTGAAGTAGATGTACCAAATATTTTTACCGAATTCGGTTCCTTTACAGTGGGAGAAAGCGGCGGTGCTATTTATCAAGTTTTATATCAGAAGCAACAAAATGATAGAGAAAAATGGAACATGATCGACTCCTCTTTTATTACCACTTTACCAGATACTTGGGCTATCAACAAACGTTTTATCATGTTAGCAGTCAATCGCTGGAATGAAACTTATGAAAGAGTACTACTAGGCGGAATGACCTGTGATAGCGATGATTATTACAACTCCGAGCAGAACATGAATGCTATTTACTTGCCAAAATACAACAAAGAGAAACCATTGTACATTGGTTTTTTTAACACCGGAGCCTATCAGGAAACTATAGGAGGATACGGAGGATTACACCATTGTTTGATTCCACAGCCCAAACATATATTAATAGATAGAGATGAAAACGGGATTTTAGCTACTGAAGTTTTCTCAGAGCAACAAACCTCAGAGGACGTTTTAAAAATATTAGGATACGACCGAAAATAAATTAACAAACATTCAGTTATTCAATTTAAAAAATCGTTAAATTTGAAATAATAATTTTAACGTAATGATTATTAGGTATTTAAATTAAAAAAAATGAGCAAAGGACCAATCAGTCAGTTTATTGAAAAGCACTACCTGCATTTCAACTCTGCATCTTTAGTTGACGCAGCTAAGGCATACGAAGAACAATTAGCCAATGGTGCAAAAATGATGGTGAGTATGGCCGGTGCTATGAGTACGGCCGAGATTGGAAAAATATTTTCTGAAATTATTCGTCAGGACAAAGTGCATATCATTTCTTGCACAGGTGCAAATCTAGAAGAAGACATCATGAATTTAGTTGCTCATTCTCATTATGAAAGAGTACCAAATTACCGTGATTTGACTCCACAAGATGAGTGGGATTTATTGGAAAGAGGTTTAAACCGCGTTACAGATACTTGTATTCCTGAGCATGAAGCATTTCGTCGTTTGCAAAAGCATATTTACAAAATCTGGAAAGATGCTGATGACAAAGGAGAAAGATATTTTCCACATGAATTCATGTACAAAATGTTACTATCCGGGGTTCTTGAGGAATATTACGAAATCGACTTAAAAGACAGTTGGATGTATGCAGCGGCCGAGAAAAATTTACCTATTATTGTACCAGGATGGGAAGATAGTACCATGGGAAATATATTCGCATCGTACGTAATAAAAGGAGATTTAAAAGCATCTACAATGAAATCAGGTATTGAATACATGGTTTTCTTATCAGATTGGTATCCAAAAAACAGTACTAATGGGGTAGGTTTTTTCCAAATTGGTGGAGGAATTGCAGGAGATTTTCCAATATGCGTGGTGCCAATGTTGTATCAAGATATGGAAATGCATGACATTCCTTTCTGGAGTTATTTCTGTCAAATTTCAGACTCAACAACCAGTTATGGTTCGTATTCTGGGGCGGTACCAAATGAAAAAATTACTTGGGGTAAGTTAGATATTAAAACGCCTAAGTTTATTATTGAGTCAGATGCTACCATTGTAGCACCTTTAATTTTCGCTTATTTATTAGACCTATAGAATTATTTTATGAAAAGAGTAATAGTTGATTACGCAAAACTTACCAATGAAATTTTAAATCTTTTGGTTGATAAATTTCCAGATGGTTATGATGATTCAAACATTATTAGTTTTAGAAACGCTAAAAATGAATTGATTGAAGCAGTTGAAGTACGAACTGAAGACACTATTTATTTAGTTAAAGTAAGTACTAAACTAGCTGATAGAATTGAAAATTATGATGAAGATGATGAAATCATGATTGATGAAGTTGTTGAGCCAATTAAAGGATTGGATTTAGACGATGATATTGAAGATGAGGACGAGGACGAGGATGCTGTTGACAAACTAGATGCTGACTCAGGTGATGATGACGATGACGATGATGCGGATGAAAAAGATTTTTCAGATGACGATGATGACGAAGATGAGGATTAATTAATCCCATTTTTGAATATATTTATAAAAAGGAACTCCTACACGAGTTCCTTTTTTTATAACTTTAGACCTCTAAATATACGCCACAATGACTCAAGAAATTTTACACGCCAAACTAAAGGAGAACTTTGGTTTTGAAAAATTCAGACCCAATCAGGAAGAAATAATAAATTGTATTCTTTCTGGACAAGATACAGTAGCTATAATGCCAACTGGTGGAGGAAAATCAATTTGTTTTCAATTACCAGCTTTACTTTTTCCTGGAATTACAATCGTAATTTCCCCGTTAATAGCTTTGATGAAAGATCAAGTCGATGGCTTAAAAGCTAATGGAATTGAAGCCTGTTATATCAACAGCAGTCAAACCGAAGAGGAACGTCAGTTTTATATCGAAAGCTTAAAATCGAATGAAATTAAGCTGGTATACATTGCTCCAGAAAGCTTATCTTTTCTGGACAATATTTTTAATAGTTTAACCATAAGTCTTATTGCTATTGATGAGGCACATTGCATTTCATCTTGGGGACATGATTTCCGACCCGCCTATACAAATCTTGGATACCTCAAAAACCGCTTCCCTTCTACTCCAATCTTAGCTTTAACTGCAACTGCTGATAAAGCTACACGTAAAGACATTAGCCAACAATTAAACTTAATAAATCCTAGAATATTTATTGCTTCTTTCGATAGAAAAAATCTAAGTTTAGAGGTTCGTTCCGCTTTGGACAGAGTAAAACAAATTATAGATTTTATTCAAGAAAAACCAACCGAATCCGGAATCGTATATTGCTTAAGCCGAAAAACAACCGAAGAATTGGCCGAAAAACTACAAAAAATTGGAATCAATGCAAAGGCCTATCATGCTGGCTTAGATAATAAAATCCGTTCCAAAACTCAAGATGAATTCATTAATGATGAATGTCAAGTCGTTTGCGCCACTATCGCTTTTGGAATGGGTATCGATAAATCAAATGTGCGTTGGGTGATTCACTATAATTTGCCTAAAAATATAGAAGGTTATTATCAGGAAATTGGTCGAGCCGGCCGAGATGGTTTACCCTCAGAAACCGTATTATTCGAAAGTTACGGCGATGTGATTCAATTGCAAAAATTTGCCTTACAAGGCTTAAATGCTGAAGTCCAACTAGCCAAACTAGAGCGTATGAAACAATATGCTGATGCTTTGAGCTGTCGCAGAAAGATATTGCTGTCCTATTTTGGCGAACTCGTTACAGAGAATTGTGGAAATTGTGATATCTGTAAAAATCCACCGCTATTTTTCGATGGAACCATCATTGCACAAAAAGCATTATCGGCAATTTTTCGTTTACAGGAAACGGAACCATTACCGGTGATAATTGACTTTTTGCGCGGATCCAAAAATGCTTATATTTATGAAAAAGAATACCAAAACCTAAAAACGTATGGTGTTGGAGTTGAACTCTCTTGGTATGATTGGAACCAATATTTAATCCAACTGATAAATCTTGGTTATTGTGAAATCGCTTTTCATAAACAAAATAAAATTCGACTTACTTCTTTAGCAAAAAAAGTATTATTTGAAGGCGAAAAAGTACAACTCACAACTATCCAAAAAATTAATATTGACAAGCAAGTTATAAAGGAAACAAAAAGTAAATCGGTTACGAATTCACTTTTTGAAACCTTACGAAAACTACGCTACGAAATTTCCAAAGAAGAATCCGTTCCAGCTTATGTAATTTTTAGTGATGCAGCTTTGCGCCAAATGGAAACCGAAAGACCGATGAGCGATCAAGAATTACTGGCAATTGACGGCGTTGGAAAAGCAAAACTAGAAAAATATGGCGATGCATTTATCAATGCGATAATTGATTTTCAAAAATCTAAAGTTGTCAGAAAAAAGAAAGAAGCTACTACTTTCAAAGAAACATTGGAATTGTATAAAAATGGATTTTCTGTTGAAGAAATTGCTCAAAAAAGAAAATTAGGTCTTAGTACGATTATGTCTCATTTAGCTAAATTGTACGTTGATGGTGCTGATATAGATTTGGATTATTTTATCTCAAAAGAAGAAGTTACGCAAATTGCGGAAGCGCAAATAAAACTGGAATCACCAAATGCCTTAAAACCCTATTTTGATTATTTTGAAGAAAAAATAGATTATGGAAAAATTCGGTTAGCCTTAGCAATATTAGAAAAAGAAAACGCAATAGTTTAGCAAGTATTATGATTCATTCCTTTCCTCCTTTTGTGAATTCACAAACAGAAATTTTGATTCTAGGAACTATGCCTGGCATTGCTTCATTGGAAAAACAAGAATATTATGCGCACAAAAGAAATCATTTTTGGAAAATAATGTACACGCTGTTGGATAATTTACCAATAGCTGAAGTTTTCGAAAAAAAAATACAATTACTCCAAGCGAATAAAATTGGACTTTGGGATGTTTTAGAAAATTGCGAAAGAAAAGGAAGCTTAGACATTCATATCAAAAATCAAAAAGCAAATGATTTTGAAACACTATTCTTAGAATTCCCCGGAATCACCACAATCATTTTTAATGGCAAAGAAAGTCATAAATACTTTCTGAAAAAATTTGGACAAATAAAAAGCATCACGTATTATGTGATGCCTTCTACTAGTCCTGCTAATACCATGTCTTTTGAAAACAAGCTAAAAATCTGGTCAGCCGGTTTTCAATAAACTATAAATACCTTTCTTGAAAAACTTTTTGATGGTGTTTTTGATGACCAATCATAATAAAACCAATCGCACGAACAGAAACAACTGCATTTGAAGCAGTTCCCATTCTCTTTAACTGCTCTTCGGACAAACTTTTGAAAAGAAACAAATTGGAATGTCTAACCGCTGAAAATTCAGTTAGTAAATCCTGAATACTTCTGCTGTTAGCACTCGTATTGTCAATATAATCATTTTCATCAAAACCGGGTAAAGGTGTTTGATCCTCTCTCGAAATTCGCAATGCCCGATAAGCAAAAATGCGTTCCGTATCAATTACATGCTGAATAATTTCTTTGATAGTCCATTTCCCTTCTGCATAGCGATAATCAAATTTGTCCATGGGAATGTTTTGTACAAAATGAATAAAATCGTGTAATGAAATTTCTAATTCATCCATTAATGTGACTTCTCCCAAAGCGTTTATGTAGGGAATATAATAAGCGGCATATTCGTTTACAGGTAATTGTGTTGATTTCATTTTATGTTATTTAAGCTGAATTTCTACTAGCATTTGTGTTTCCAAAAAGAGAACGAGTCACTATTTTTTCATATACTTTTATTAAAGCTTCATCAGGTGATTTTTCCTTGTTTAACTCGTTAATTCGTAACAAAGCATATTGTTGTATTGTTAACAATGGCAGTACAATACGCTCTCTTATTTGTATAGATGCTTTACCATCTGGGTAATTTTCCATAAGCTCTTTATGACCTGCAATTTTCAAAAGCAATCGTTTTGTTTCTAAAAATTCATCATAAATAATTTGCCAAAAATCTCCAAACTGCGGATCTTTTTTCATGTAAGCGGTCAAAGGAAAAAATGACTTAGCCAATGACATCATACTGTTTTCTAACAAGGTTTTGAAGAACAAAGAATGATCATATAAATCTTGAACTTTATTCCACTGATTAGTATCTTCAAAATGTTTAAGTGCTGTACCAACACCAAAAAATCCAGGTACATTTTGCTTCAACTGACTCCAAGAACCCACAAAAGGAATGGCTCTTAAATCAGCAAAATCTAGGTGTTCTGATTTACTCCTTTTCGATGGCCGACTTCCAATGTTCGTTTTGGCATAGTACTTTAGTGTACTCATTTGTTCTAAATAAGGAATGAATTTGGGATGATTCTTAAAACTTAAATATTTTTCATATCCTAAACCTGCCAATTGATCTAATATACTTTTTTCCTCTAAAGTCAATTCATTATCTCCTTTACCAAAAACTTGATTGGTCACACCAGCACTCAGTAAATTTTCCAAGTTATACCTGCAAGAATCTAATGTACCAAAGTTAGAACTAATAGTCTGCCCCTGCACTGTAACCTGAATTTCATTATTCTCAATCTTTGGTCCTAAAGAAGCATAAAACTTATGTGTTTTTCCACCCCCACGAGCTGGCGGACCACCACGACCATCAAAGAAAATAACCTTAATGCCATATTTCCTAGATATTTCTGTAAGTTCTTCTTTGGCTTTGTAAATACTCCAGTTTGCCATAAGGTAGCCTCCGTCCTTTGTACCATCAGAAAAACCAAGCATGATGGTTTGCTTATTATTTCTATTAATTAAATGTTGTGCATAAGCCGGATTAGTGTATAATTTTTCCATAATGGCATGCGCATTTTGCAAATCATCAACTGATTCAAAAAGAGGTATAATATCAACTGTAGGATCCTCCCAATTACTCAAACGAAATAACGCAAAGGTTTCCATTACATTAAGCGCACTTTCATTATTACTAATGATATAGCGATTAGCACCAAATTCTCCGTTATTTTGTTGAATTGTTTTGATAGCTTGAACAGATTCAATAGTTAAGCGTGTCAATTCATTTTCAAAAACAGCGGGATCAAGATTCCCACTAGTATTTGACAAGACCTTAAATTTTTCTTCTTCGGTTAATTCAAAATAATTTTTCGGAAAAACAGATTCATCGGTTTTTAAATAATACGTGACGATGTCATTAAACACGGAGTCATGTATTTTACTGTTTTGACGAATATCTAAAGAAGCAAAATGAAATCCAAATAAATTCACTTTTATCAAAAGCGCATCTAATTCGTCCAAATATAAAGATTGATGTTGATCAATAATGATCTGTTTTATTTTATTCAATTGTGATTTAAATTCATCTAAAGTGATAAAAATTTCCCCCTTTGAGTAAAAAACAGATCTATAAAGTTTTTGTTCAAGCTGATTAACTAAAGTATCTACACCTGAGAAAGTTAATTTTCTTTTTAATCCTCTCATTTCAATATAATAACATTTCAAAATGGAAGTTCGCAAGCGCTCAGCTACATTTAAAGTAATCTCCGTTGTTACAAATGGATTCCCATCACGGTCTCCGCCAGGCCAAAAACCAAGCTTAATTAAAGGGTTCTTTATGGAGTTACCATCAAAAATATTTTTTTGAAGATAATGAACCATTTCACCAGAAGTTTCATAGAATACGTTTTCAAGGTACCAAATCAAGCTTACTGCTTCATCAAAAGGATTCGGTTTTTCATTTTTAATGAAAGGAGTTTTACCTAATTGCGCTAGCAATTGCTTGATATCTAATAAATTATTCTTACGGATTGCCTCTGTCAAATCATTGATAATCCCAAGAACTGCTCCAGGATAAAACTGTGTAGGATGAGCCGTTAAAACCGTTCTCACATTGAAATCTTCTAAGAAATCAACTAATTCCTCTTGTTTATTTTTTGCGTCAGACTTCTCTTTTATATCTCGAAGAGATCCTCTACCTTCCATATTGTTGACAATCGGAAAAGCAGCATCTTCGATAGCATCAAATAATACGATTTGGCGCTCTATATACTGAATAAAACGAAACATGATGTCAATTTTATCAGCCTCTGAGGCATCATGTAAATAACGTTGAGCAAAAAAATCAACTATTTCCTTTGGTGTTTCTTGTTTTTTGAAGCCTGTATCGCAACTATCTGTAAATAGAGGAAGTAAAGCTCCTGTATTATCTATAGAGTGAAACGGTAGCGTAATAAAAACACTATTGTAAATATTATATTTCGATAGAACGTCTTGATTGAAACGCTCAATTTTAGGTAGTGTGTACATAGTTATTCGGTTGTAGTTGGTTTAGTTAGTTCATTTTTCATAAAAAAAACCCCAAGAATTAACTTGAGGTTATATTTATTATATAGCGCATTCAAGACTAATTACATATTTTTGAAAATAGTATGCATCAAGCGCTTCTTGTCATTAATACTTTCTTCTAGAGATATCATAGTTTCAGTTCTATAAACACCATCTATATCATCAATCATAAAGATAACATCCTTTGCATGCTTCGTATCTTTAGCTCTGATTTTACAGAAGATATTGAATTTCCCTGTAGTAACAGAGGCTACTGTCACGTACGGAATTTCATTAATTCGCTCCAAAACGAATTTTGTTTGAGAAGTATTGTTTAGAAAAACACCTACATACGCAATAAATGAATATCCCAATTTATCGTAATCAAGCACTAATGAAGATCCCATTATAATACCTGCATCCTCCATTTTCTTAACTCTAACATGCACTGTACCTGCCGAAATTAATAATTTTTTTGCAATATCCGTAAATGGAACTCTTGTATTGTCTATCAACATATCTAAAATCTGGTGATCTACTTCATCTAAACGAAATTTACTCATAACTCTTAAATTAATATTATTAATTGCTTTAACAAAGTATAAAAATATACATAAAAACAACAAAATGACATATATATTATATTTTTATCATTCCGTTAACAACTTTTATGTTATTATCTAAATAAAAATCAGTTTTTTGGTTTAATTTAGGAATTGAATCAAAATCATCTTTATAAAGTGCTCCTTTAGCATCGTATTCAAAATGACCAAAATAATTCTCTAAATCGCCTATCTGAACAACGAAGGCATTAAAACAAATCTGATTTTCAATTAACTCTTCTTTGTATTGTGCTGCAAAATTGGTGATTATTTCGATACCATCATAATTTATTTTGATGTTTTTATACATAAAATCATAAAAAACGACTTTATTTTGAGGAATATTCAAATATTTGTTAATTCCGTTGCTAACTATAACGTTTTCGCTCAGTGCAGTGAAACTTAGAATCAATGCCATAAAAACGTATTTTCGAGTTATCTCTCTTTGATAGTCATTTTGAAAATGCCCTGCTTCAAACAACACCGTGGGTACTCCTAAATATTGAAAAGTATCCCCAATACAGTTGATATTAAACGAATCATCAAAACGACCAATTTGATTGGGTAAATACTGATGCAACGATTCATTTATACTAGCAATCAAATGAATAGCCTTCAATCGAGATTCATTAACTTCTCGTTCTTTATTGTATGAAGGGGCTAAAAAGGACAATGTAGCCGGTTTTCCAGTGTCGCTCACGCCAAAAATAGTACGCTGATCATGCAGGTTAAAGCAATAATCCGGTTTAAAAACCTCAAAAGTAGCTCTTAGGATCTTACTTTCTGGCTGCGTTAGCTCCTGCGAATCGCGATTTAAATCCACTTTATTGGCATTTTCTCTCGTATATAATGTAGCTCCATCAGGATTTAACATTGGAATACTGCAAAAAGTAAATGTAGTTAGTAATTGGTGCGCCAAGTCTGAACCGCTATGCAACACATTTATAAAATCAAATAAGGCTTTGGTAGTTGTACCTTCGTTTCCATGCATTTGTGACCAAAGGAAAATTTTGGTTTTACCTTCTCCAATTTGATACGAATAAATCGACTTTCCTAAAACTGATTTTCCAATAATTTGCAGTTGATTATCGGTGTTTAATTTTTGCAATAACGGTTCAATCGAATCCAAAGTGATGTACCGACCGTGAAGAGATTCTTCTTTATATTGACTAAACAATAATTCTAAATTCATGCTGTTTTATTTGATTTACAAAAGTAAACATCTTTATATTTACAATTGTAAACAATCAAAAATGAAATAATATTATTAATGTAAACAGTATTCTAGTGTTAATCAGGACAAGCAATCGGTTCTAGATACACAAATGTTACCAATTATTTTAATGATACTTAAATAATACATTATCAATATTTTAATACATTATATATAATTAAAAACTTTAATAAAAAATGAGGAAATGAAACAAATTACACTTGTAATTTTGCTATTTCAAGCTGTTTTAATTACATTTGTAACTAGTTAATATTTAATTGTGATTTACAATGGTAAACATCGAGGATTTTATAAAAAGGTTAGAATTTATACTAGATTATTACAGCTTGAATGCCTCTTCTTTTGCCGATAAAATTGGGGTGCAGCGTTCGAGTTTATCCCATCTTCTTTCAGGCAGAAACAAACCCAGCTTGGATTTTATTCTTAAAATATTAGCCGTGTTTCCTGATGTTGATTTGTATTGGATTTTGAATGGAAAAGGAACCTTTCCCAAAAATTCGGAGCAGTTTGATAAAAATGAAAATACGATTGAGCCAATGGTAAACTCTACTGCTCCAACTCCTCCTGCAACGGAGGCAATTCCAGAGAATTTATTTTCGGAAATAAATATCCCAGATCCGAGAACGTCCTTAGAAACAAAAAAAGTAGAAAATCCAAACGGCAATAAAGAGCCTGATTCTAATGCAATTGATAAAATCGTGATTTTTTATAAAAATGGAACCTTTAAAAGTTACGTTCCTGAGTAGACCAATTCCAAATGCTACTTCTATTTTCGTTGAATAACATAATGGCGCTTCTCGGATCTATACTGCGATTGAGAGGGAATCTTTAGTCAGTGCTTTACCCATCCGATAATAGGAGAATAACATTATAGGAGAGACTTCCTTTTGGTCATACTATTGAATGGTGGTCTATTCTGTGAAAACATTTCAAATTATGTAGCGGTTCGCCTCATCATGAATTCAGTTCCGCAAGTACTTTATTCAAATGTATCCATGAGGTTACAAAATTAAATTTTTTAGTGATCTGTTGCAAATCAGTGTTTTTGTAATTAGTAAAAATCCATTTAACTGGTTTTAACTTTAAACAATTTATTTTGACTTGTATTTACACTGAATAGCCCTTTTGTGGATTTTTACCTTTAACTCCTATGAAATGCTTTTTTAAAATGGCCATATCATTTTCAATTGCACCTGACGGCGATAAAGGATTCCCTAAATTAACTTCTTTTTTTCCAAAATCGAAAGCTACTGGTACAATGGGCACATTTGCTTTCAAAGCGATGTAATAAAATCCCGTTTTTAGTTCGGTTACTTTTTCACGTGTTCCCTCTGGAGCAACCGCAAGTCTAAAGATTTCTTTTCGTTGAAAAATAGCTGCAATAGAATCGACTTTATTCAGCCCTCCAGAGCGATCTAAAGGTTCTCCTCCCATATATCTAAAATAAAATCCAAATGGGAAACGAAATAATTCTTTTTTACCAACCCAATTCATTTCTAATTCGGTAATTCCTCTAGTGAAAATACCCAAATAAAAATCATGTGCACTAGTGTGAGGCATTACCATCATAACACATTTTTTTATATCGGCATTAATGCTACCCACTATTTTCCAACCCATGAGTCTGAAAAATATCCATTTGTATAATTGTTTCTTCATTCTTTTCTATTTAGCGTAAATTAAATAATTTAAATCTTATTTTTGAGTAAAACACCTTACAATGATAAAAAAAATATTCAGTTATCTTATTCCGATAAAAATTTATGAAAAAAAATCGGTATTGAGTAAATCCATTGAAGTCACTTGGGCTAATGGAGAATTAGTTTTAGATTCACAAAATGCTAATTATTCTTATGGCAGTTTGCAACGTATTTTGAGGTTAGGATTAAAAAATATTGGATATGAAAAAATACTTGATATGAATCATATCCTTGTTTTGGGAGTTGCCGGCGGAAGCGTTATAAAAACATTGGTGGAGGAAATTAAATTTAAAGGGAAAATTACCGGAGTTGAAATTGATGCCGAGATTATAAAAATAGCCAATGCCTATTTTAAACTAGACCAAGTTAAAAACCTTGAAATTGTGATTGATGATGCTTTCGAATTTGTTTTAAAAACCCAGAATAAATATGATTTGATTATTATTGATGTTTTTCAAGATATAGCAATGCCTAATTTTCTATTTGAAGATTTTTTTATTAAACGAATCTGCTTTCTGGTAAAACGCAAAGGTTTCATTCTTTTCAATACGATGATTTTGAATGAAACGCAAAACATAAGAAACAAAAAATATGTCGCTGAATTTTACAACCCTCAATTTCAAATTAAAACAATTCCGCGAATTGAAATTCACAACGAGTTAATTTTAATCGAAAAATTGGAACGCTAAAAAACTAGAAATAAATTATAATCCAATTTAGTAGCATTGCAGCACAATTATTTTGTACTCTTACATCGCCTATTTTAAACGCGTATTGAATGAAAAAAATTATAAAAAAATTGCTTTTAGGGAAACCATCTCAAGGTGCTCAGCCCCAATTCAATCCCATTCAAAAACGGATTCAAAACATACAATCCATTTGGAACAACGACCATCAGGAAGATAATGGAATTGAAAAAATAGTCCGGTTATTATTAGCTTCTTCGCAATTACTTTTTCCTGGGATTTACATTAAATATTGGGCTAGTAAGAAAGGAGTAGAATATCAAGATTTAGCATTGGATTTTTATGTTTTACTCAAAGTGGTTTTTCCAATAGTGATATTAATAAACCATTGGCAAAGTCACGAATGGCTAATTTGGATTCTTGTTTATGTTTTTTTAGAAACCGTTTTTTACATTCCAACATTAATTTTTGCCTCTGATTTATTCTCAAAACCACGCTCATACAAGAGATCCATGTTGTTGCTTTTCTTTAATTATTTAGAGATTGCATTTGCGTATGCTGTCTTTTATTCTGTTGGCAGTTACCTAAACAGACCTTTTTATCACTGGTTTGACGCAGTTTATTTTAGTATCGTAACTTCCTCTTCTATTGGTTATGGCGACTATCATCCAATAACTACCATTGGAAAATTTCTAGTAACTACACAAGCATTATTATTTCTGTTTTTCATTGTGCTTTTTTTGAATTTCTTTTCTACCAAAGTAAAAACGAAAGGCTATTTTGATCATGAAAATCAGAACTAAATCACAGCATTTTTCTTGCTTTTTCTAAGTCCTCTGGAGTATCAATTCCGATTCCAACATGAGAAGTTTCAATCATTTTGATTCGTTTTCCAAATTCAAGATAACGCAATTGCTCTAGTTTTTCGGATGCTTCCAAGGATTGCATCGGTAAACTGTAAAAATCCAGTAACGCTTGTTTTCTAAACGCATAAATCCCGATGTGTTGCATGTAGCGAACACCTACATTTTTCTCCCTTGGATACGGAATTACCGAACGTGAAAAGTACAATGCAAATCCATTTTGATCCACCACTACTTTTACATTGTTGGGATTATTGATGTCATCTTCATTTGTAATTTCGCGCATCAACGAAGCTAAATCCACTTTTTGATCCACATCATTTCTAAAAACTTCAATGACTTTTGCCAAAGGTTCCACATCAATAAATGGTTCGTCCCCTTGAACATTAATCACAATATCAACGTTCAGATTTTCGACTGCTTCCGCAATTCGATCACTTCCTGATTCGTGTTCCTTGATACTTTTGATGGCTTTTCCTCCGTGAGAAACGATTTCGTCATAAATTAAATCCGAATCCGTTACCACAAAAACATCATCAAACAATTTAGTGTTTATCGCTGCTTCATAGGTTCTTAAAATGACCGTTTTGCCTCCCAAATCCTGCATTAATTTTGCTGGAAATCGTGTTGAGGCGTAACGTGCGGGAATGACTGCTATTATTTTCATGTTTATTTATTTTTTGTAGTAATCAATTTCGTCTCTCCTTAATTGTTCAATTTCCTGCCACAATTCGGTCATTTGATTACCTCTTTCTACTTGCCCTATACTTTTCAATTCATTTGCATTTTGTTCTAAACTATTAGAATTAGACATTCTATTTAAAACAGTTTGATAATCGTTAGTAAAATCATTTACGATACGTTTATAATCATTTAATTTTGGGAGTAATTTATTACTTGCTACTAATTTTAATTTATTTAATTCCTGATTTACTATCATCATTGGCTGTAAGGATTTTTTAGTTTTCTCAAGTAAATCAGAATTAAATTTTAATAAAGCATTATTAATTCTAATTTCATCCCCAGTGAGCATCTCTTCCATAAATTCATTTCCAATTCCGTATGTCATTTGTGGATCAGTTCTCATGTTAAAGATTATTTCGTCCATTTGATTCATGAAGTTTGAATAAACATCAAATCTTTTTTCCAAAGCTTTATCAGATCTTTGATATTTCTATTCAGTTTGAATTGTATAATTCACCAAACCCAACCAAGCAGACCTAATCCAATTATTAAATAATCTTTTGTTTCCATATTTTTTGTTTAATCTTTCAATACCCCGAGTTTTTTGTCTTTACAAAATTATTATTTTTAGCAACTTCTTTTAAAACTTAAAATAATCTATTATATATTTTTAAGTTTATTGAAACAAGGTGGAAAACGGAATAACTTAAATGAAAATTTAGTTGTTTTCATAGTTAAAATATAAGATTTATTCTACATAATCTTCACCGATGTCATACTCAACGAACCACCCAATAATTTATCATTAAACAAACTTAATTCTTCTTGTTTTCCTTTTAGTCCCAAAGTGTAAATCAAAGGCAAATAATGTTCTGGCGTAGGAATGGCTAATTGAAAAGCCCTGCTTTGCTTTTCGAAATCAATCAACGGTTGGAAATTTCCGTCTGTTAAATACTCATTTATAGTGGCTCTGGCTTCTATCGCCCAATCATATCCATAATCGTCTTTATCAAAATCTTGAAAATCAACCATTCGTAAATTATGAATAATATTTCCGCTGCCTACAATTAAAATTCCTTTGTGGCGTAACGCACTTAATTTTTGAGCTAAATCAAAATGGTATTGGGCCGGTTTGGTATAATCAATACTCAACTGGATTACGGGAACATTAGCTTCGGGATATAAATGCTTGATTACACTCCAGGCACCATGGTCTAAACCCCACTCTTCATCGAGTTCTATGGCTGTTGGTAATAATAATTGCTGAGTTTCTATAGCTAATTCGGGACTTCCTATGGCAGGATATTGCACGTCAAACAACGCTTGCGGAAAACCTCCAAAGTCGTGAATGGTTCTAGGCATTTCCATTGCGGTAACCTTTGTTCCATTAGTAAACCAATGCGCTGAAATACACAAAATGGCATTGGGTTGTGGTAAAGTTTTGGCTAAGTTCCGAAAACCAGTTACAAACTGATTTTCCTCAATCGCATTCATCGGACTTCCGTGTCCCAGGAATAAAACAGGCATTTTTTCGGTATTTGAAAAAAAACCTGATATTTTATGTAAGTCGTTTAGTGTGTTCATAGTTATTTTTTTACCGCAAATTCGCAAATTATATATTTTAACATTAAATAGAAAAATTTGCGAATTTGCGGTTATTTTTAAAATCATTCCACAAAACTTTCATCCTTAAACCCTATCAAATATAATTTATTTTTGGCTCGGGTCATCGCAGTATACAACCACCGGATATAATCTCTATTGATCCCATCCGGCAAATACGGTTGTTCTATAAAAACCGTATTCCATTGACCACCTTGTGACTTATGGCAGGTTATTGCATACGAAAATTTAACTTGAAGGCCGTTAAAATATTCGTTGACTTTCACTTTTTGGAATTGCTTAAATTTGGTTTCGCCTTCATAATCTTTCAATACTTCCTGATACAAGCGGTTCGATTCTTCGTATGTTAATGAAGGTGATTCGCTTTTTATGGTGTCCATTAATAATACCGTTTCAAACGGAATCTGATTGGGATAATCGATCATTCTAATTTTTACTTTGGCAAACTTAAAACCATACAATTCTTTGATGTTAAAAATTTCCAATACTTCAATAATATCACCATTGGCAATAAAACCAGCTTCATCCGAATCTTTTAACCAAAAATAATTATTCTTCACCACCATCAAGAAATCGCCTGTTGAGAGTTCGCTTTCTTTACCTAGAATTTTGGTCCGGATTTGCTCATTATATTGATTCGCTCTTTTATTCGAACGAACAATAAACGCGGTATCTTCGATGCTATAATTACTGTAAGCCGAATTAATGGCATCTTGAATATCATACCCATCCGTTAGTCGAACAATATCTTTAAATTTCTTAACATCAAATTTGAATTCATCGATAAAAGAATCTTTGAGCAATTCTCGAAGTTCTGTAGCATTGTGCAAAATTCCTGAATTCTCCTCCTGACGCATGACTTCGTCCAGTTCGATATGTTCCACTTCTTTATTATAGTTCATTCCCAAAGTACGAATGTCCAATGCAGGACTAATATCTAAATTCACCGGAGGCAACTGGGCAGTATCTCCCAATAAAATCATCTTACAATTGGTTCCTGAATACACATAAGAAATCAAATCATCCAGCAAAGAGCCATTTTCATACAACTTCGAATCGGAATTCGTGTCTGAAATCATAGAAGCTTCATCCACTATAAAAATAGTGTTCGTATGTTTATTTTGTTGCAACGTAAAAGAAACGGCACCTCCAGAGGATTTCTTAGGAAAGTATATTTTTTTGTGAATTGTAAAAGCAGGTTTGTTCGAATAATTAGCAATTACTTTTGCCGCGCGACCTGTTGGCGCGAGCAAAACATACTTTTTATTGATGTCCAGTAAACTATTGACTATGGTGGAAATCACCGTAGTTTTTCCTGTTCCAGCATATCCTTTTAAGACAAAAATGGTATTATTATCTGCTTCGGTTAAAAATATTGCTATTTTTTGAAAAAAAATATCCTGTTTATAAGTGGGTTGGAACGGGAATTTTTTTTGTAAAAGACTATAAAACGAGGAGGAATTCATCTGAGAATGGTTTAAATGCAAAGTAAGCATTTTCAAAATCAAAAATCAATTTTGATTTGAAATAGTAATTTAAATGTATCTATTAATTGATCCTACTTTTTTTATTTTAAAAGCGAGATTAATATTTGCAATTGCTTTTTGCAATTGATATTGTTTTTTAAATTTGTAAGTTTGTCAACTCATTTAATTCTTTCTAATTTCTGAATCAGAGCTGAATTTTAAATCATATTATGTTAACACCAAATCCAAATATAACTGAAAAAGTCTATAAAAAACTTTCCATTCAAGTTTCCTTGACTGGTCTTTCTTTTTGTTGTTTCGATACGTTAAATAATACGGTTAGTTCGTTTAACGATGTACATTTTGATCCTTTTCAAAAAGGAATAAAAATAGAAGATTTGTTTGCTACTGCTTTTCGGGACTATCCAGAATTAAAAGATTCGTATGATGAAATTTTGGTAATTCACAGCAACAACCTTTCTACGTTTGTGCCTGAAGCACTTTTTGACGACAACTTTCTAGGCAGTTATTTGCAATACAATACTAAAGTTTTTGAAACTGATTTTTTTGCTTTTGATGAAATTCCAAATTATCAGATGAATGCGGTGTACATTCCCTACGTAAATATCAACAATTTTTTTATTGACCAATTTGGTGCTTTCGACTACAAACACGCCAATAGTATTTTAGTTTCTAAGCTTTTATTATCCTCCAAAAACAAGGAGGACAAAAAAATGTTCGTACATATTAATAAAGGTCATTTTGAAATCATTGTGGTTCAGAACCAAAAATTATTACTTTTCAATTCTTTCGATTACACTACGCCAGAAGATTTTATATATTACATTTTATTTACTGCTGAACAATTAAACTTAAATCCCGAAAATTTTCTACTAGAACTTATTGGGAATATAACCCCCGAAAGCGATTATTTCAAAATTGCTTACAAATACATTCGTAACGTTTCCCTTATCGATGTGGAAGATTTGCGATGGAACAATTATTTTTCTGAGGCCGAAAACAGAAATCATTTTATACTTTTCAACTCATGAGAATCATTTCAGGAAAATACAAAGGAAGACGCATTTTTCCACCAAAAGGCTTGCCCGTTCGTCCCACAACCGATATGTCTAAAGAAGCATTATTCAATGTTTTGAACAACCATTTCAGTTTTGAAGGCCTAAAAATATTAGATTTATTCGCAGGAACAGGAAATATCAGTTATGAATTTGCTTCTCGCGGAAGCACGCCAATCACCTCTGTTGATGGTGATTTTGGTTGTGTAAAATTCATTAAGCAAGTCGCAGCCGAATATGATTTTAATATTGCTGCTACAAAAAGTGATGTTTTTACGTATTTAGAAAGATGTAAAACCTCTTATGACATCATTTTTGCTGATCCACCGTATGCTTTGGACCAAAAAACATTTGAAAAAATCATTCTTTTAGTTTTCGAAAAGGAATTGCTCAATGAAGAGGGAATGATGGTAATTGAACATTCAAAATACACTAAACTAGAGCACATGATTCACTTTTCGTTTCAAAAAAGTTATGGAGGTTCTATTTTTAGTTTCTTCGAAATAGGAAAAGACGAAGAAGAAGCTGAGGAATCACTTGAAAACTACAGCGAAGAGGAATAATCCCATTTTATCTAATTAGGAAGTTGAAACACTTGACAATTTATCCAAAACCATTTGATATGTTGGTGTTTCAATTTCATACTTAGCGCCTTCATTCACCACAAATTTAGTCAAAGAAGCTAATTCAATTTCTCGTCCTGCCATCAAATCCCGATGCATGGAGGAAGTAGCATAATGAGGTGTTTTTTCTAATTTTAGAATGGTTTGCATAATAATGTCAGCTGGTAAACTCAATCCTTTTACGGCAGCAATCATCGTAATTTCGTTTAATAAGGCAACATACACAGACCGACTCGCTTGACTTTCTAAAATTTCGCCAATATTTTGATTCAAATACGAAGTGGCTGAAGCCAATGCCGAGATAAAAATGAATTTCTCCCAAACGATTTCTTCGATGTTTTCCACCAAATAACTTTCCATTTTCGCATTTTCAAGAATAGATTGTAATTTATTTAATACAGTAAGTGGAGCAGTTGCTGATCCAAAAAATAGTTTTTCAAAAGGCCCCACTTTTCTGATCACTCCAGGCGATACAATCATCGATACAATGTAAACGCAGCCTTGTAAAACTTCATTCTCAGGAAATAAAGCACTAATGCGCTCTGGCGCATCAACACCATTATACAGCGGTAGAATTACTGTGTTTTTAGTAATACATTTTTTGATAGCAAGAAGGCTCTCTTCAATATCATAGGTTTTGGTGGCGCAAATAAGAAAATCAAGTTTTCCAATTATTACTGGGTCATTAGAAACTACAGTTGGAAAAACGATTGACTCCTTTTCTTCAGTAGTAATTTTGAGTCCGTTCTTCGCAATTATTTTTTGAGTTTCACCTCTTGCAATAAATACAATTTCGATCGTATCTGATTCAAAATAAGCTTTTGCTAGTAACCCGCCAAAATAGCCTCCAACTCCACCCATTCCTAAAATTCCGATTCTTGTTCGCATACCTATTTTACTGTTTCAGATTTTATCAAAAGTACAAAATCTTTAACATAAACTTCTAAACTGTTGTATCGAAAGAATAAATCAAAATGGTAACTTTGCGTTTTGCAAAAAATTATGTTAGACAAAGACAATACCATTGAAGTTCAAGGCGCTCGCGTGCACAACTTAAAAAATATAGATATTTCGATTCCTCGTGAAAAACTGGTTGTGATTACTGGGCTTTCTGGTTCTGGAAAATCATCATTAGCTTTTGATACGATATATGCCGAAGGGCAACGCCGTTATGTAGAAACCTTTTCTGCTTATGCGCGTCAATTTTTGGGTGGTTTAGAACGTCCTGATGTAGATAAAATTGATGGACTTTCGCCTGTAATTGCTATTGAACAAAAAACGACTAGCAAGAGCCCACGTTCCACCGTGGGAACCATTACTGAAATTTACGATTTCCTTCGTTTGTTGTACGCTCGTGGCGCTGATGCGTACAGTTACAATACAGGCGAGAAAATGGTTTCTTATTCTGATGAGCAAATCAAAGATTTAATAATTCAAGATTTTACAGGTAAAAGAATCAATATTTTAGCACCAGTAATCCGCGCTCGAAAAGGACATTATGCTGAACTTTTTCAACAAATTGCCAAGCAAGGTTTTCTTAAAGTTCGGGTGAATGGCGACGTGCTGGATATTACTTTGGGAATGAAACTAGACCGTTATAAAACTCATGACATCGAAATCGTTGTGGACAGAATGGTGATTGAAGATACTGCTGATAATGAAAAACGATTAACAGAAAGCATCAATACTGCTATGAATCAAGGGGAGAATGTATTGATGGTTTTAGATCAAGATTCAAATGAAGTGCGCTTTTTTAGTCGGAATTTAATGTGTCCTACAACTGGAATTTCGTATCAAAATCCTGAACCTAATTTATTTTCTTTCAACTCTCCAAAAGGCGCTTGTGATCATTGCAACGGTTTAGGAACCGTAAACGAAATCAATCCAAAAAAGATTATTCCAAACCCTAAATTATCCATAAAAGCGGGCGGTTTTGCTCCTTTAGGCGAATATAAATCCTCCTGGATTTTTAAGCAATTGGAAATCATAGGCGAAAAATATGGTTTTAAATTGACGGATGCTGTATCAACTATTCCGGACGAAGCTATGGAAATGATTTTGAATGGCGGAAAAGAAAAATTCACCATCAACTCTAAAGATTTAGGTGTTGCCCGAGACTACAAAATTGATTTTGAAGGTATTTCGCATTTCATCAAAAATCAACATGACGAAAGCGGTTCGACAAGTATTAAACGTTGGGCAAAAGAATTTATGGACGAAATAAAATGTCCCGTTTGTGAAGGCTCCCGTTTGAAAAAAGAAGCACAGTTCTTTAAAATTAATAAAAAAAACATTACCGAATTGTGCGATATGGACATTTCGGATTTGACCGCTTGGTTTAATGATTTAGATAGTCATTTGTCTGATAAACAAAAGCGTATCGCTACTGAAGTAATCAAAGAGATTAAGGACAGATTGAACTTTTTGATGAATGTAGGTTTAGATTATCTGGCTTTAAGCCGAAGTTCCAAATCACTTTCGGGTGGTGAAGCACAACGCATTCGTTTGGCTACTCAAATTGGTTCACAGTTGGTTGGAGTTTTGTATATTCTGGATGAACCAAGCATTGGTTTACACCAAAGAGACAATGAAAAACTGATTCATTCGCTGGAACAATTGCGCGATATAGGAAACTCTGTAATTGTGGTGGAACACGATAAAGACATGATTGAACGTGCCGATTATGTGATTGATATTGGTCCAAAAGCCGGAAAATATGGCGGTGAGATTATTAGTAAAGGAACGCCTGCTGAAATCTTGAAACACCATACCATTACAGCGATGTACATGAATGGCGAGATGAAAATTGAAGTTCCAAAAAAACGTAGAGAAGGAAACGGGAAATTCCTAAAACTGACTGGAGCAACAGGAAACAACTTGAAAAATGTTTCAATAGAATTGCCGTTGGGCAAAATGATTTGCGTAACGGGAGTTTCTGGAAGTGGAAAATCTACTTTGATTAATGAAACGCTATATCCGATATTAAACGCTTTCTATTTTAATGGAGTCAAAAAGCCAAAACCCTATAAAAAAATAGAAGGCTTGGAACATATCGATAAAGTAATTGATATCGACCAAAGCCCAATTGGTAGAACGCCACGGAGTAATCCAGCAACCTACACCGAAGTTTTTACCGAAATAAGAAATCTCTTTACGATGACTTCCGAAAGTATGATTCGGGGATATAAAGCGGGTCGATTTAGTTTTAATGTAAAAGGCGGCCGTTGTGAAACCTGCGAAGGTTCTGGTGTGAGAACTATTGAAATGAACTTTCTACCGGATGTTTATGTAGAATGTGAAACCTGTCAAGGAAAACGTTTTAACAGAGAAACACTGGAAATTCGATACAAAGGAAAATCCATTTCAGATGTACTAAATATGACGGTGGACGAAGCAGTTCCGTTTTTTGAAATGATTCCAAAGATTTACCGAAAAGTAAAAACCATCCAAGATGTAGGTTTAGGTTATATTACACTTGGACAACAAAGTACGACACTTTCCGGTGGTGAAGCACAACGCATTAAACTGGCGGGAGAGTTGTCTAAAAAAGATACTGGAAATACCTTTTATATTCTGGACGAACCCACCACTGGCTTGCATTTTGAAGATATCAGAGTGTTGATGGAAGTGATTAATAAACTGGTAGATAAAGGAAATACCATATTGATTATCGAACACAATATGGATGTTATTAAACTAGCGGATTATATTATTGACATTGGTCCTGAAGGAGGAAAAGGCGGTGGCCAATTGGTTGCCAAAGGAACTCCCGAAGAAATAATAAAAAATAAAAAAAGTTATACCGCTCAGTTTTTGAAAAAGGAGTTACAATAGCTTTTTATAAAATTAGTGCACTTAATTGGATTTATACCAACATACAATTAAGTGCAAATTTTTAAAATAGACACAACTATTCAGCTTTTCCTCTTTTCACAACTGCAACTACCTGCGATCTCCTTCTGCAACATGACCCATTGCTAAAAAGCACCTTAAGCAATCAATTATCTCTTTTTTTCTGGTTAAACTACTATTTAGTGCTCTTTTGAGTATCAAATAGGGACTGTTTCTATTTTCTCATAGCTAATTTCTATATTTATTTTTGTTTTGTACTGCTAAAGTCCAAGTATGCTTGCGATTGCGTGAGTGATGGAAGCGGCATCCTTTCCTTTTTTCTTTAAAAAAGGAAAGATACAGCGTACAGCACGACCCAGCCGGAGTTTACGGAGGCTGGGGCATGCCCAAAAGTAAACGCAAAGTGAGCAAATACTACATTGTAATTTATATTTTGAAATTGTATAATCTTTAAAAATTATCATAATATTAGTAGATAGGAGTTGCAAAAAAATGTAATTTGGCACTTTGAATTACTACTTTACAACACTTGTTTATAGAACTTATGGATAAAATAAAAATACTTTGGGTGGATGACGAAATCGACCTTTTGAAACCACATATATTATTTTTGGAGAAAAAAAATTACGAGGTAACTACTTGCAATAATGGACTTGATGCCATTACTATTTTTGAGGAAAACAATTTTGATATTGTGTTCTTGGACGAAAATATGCCTGGAATGAGCGGTTTAGAAACGTTATCAGAGATGAAGGAGAAAAAATCTTCGGTTCCTATGATAATGATTACTAAAAGTGAGGAAGAATATATTATGGAGGAAGCCATAGGTTCTAAAATTGCTGATTATTTGATCAAACCCGTGAACCCGAACCAAATTTTGTTGAGTTTGAAGAAAAATCTGGATCATTCCCGACTCATTTCGCAAAAAACAACTTTGGATTATCAAAAGGAATTTAGAAAAATCACCATGGAAATGGCGATGGTGAATTCGTATGAAGACTGGATCGAATTGTATAAGAAATTAATTTTTTGGGAACTGGAATTAGAGAATATCAATGATCAGAGTATGGTTCACATTTTGGAATCTCAAAAAACCGAAGCTAATTCCCAATTTGGTAAATTCATTGAGCGTAATTACGAGGATTGGTTTGCACCAAAAGCAGAAAAGCCCATTCAATCGCATACTTTATTCAAAGAATTAGTCGTTCCTGAACTCAAGAAAAAAGACAAACCAATTTTATTTGTAGTAATTGATAACTTGCGCTATGACCAATGGAAGACCTTTGAAAGTGTGGTGGGCAATTACTACAAGCTGGAAAAAGAAGTGCCTTACTACTCTATTCTTCCTACGGCGACACAATATGCGAGAAACGCTATTTTCTCTGGTTTGACCCCGTTGGAAATGGAAAAACAGTTTCCGCAATATTGGAAAAATGATCCAGAAGAAGGCGGAAAGAATCTTTTTGAAGCAGAATTTTTAACAGCTCAATTGAAACGATTGGGCCTCAATATTAAAGAGGATTATTTTAAAATAACAAATCTTGCCGGTGGTAAAAAGCTAGTCGAAGGATTTAAAGCATTGAAAAATAATGACTTAGTGACTGTTGTATACAATTTTGTAGATATGCTTTCCCATGCAAAAACAGAGATGGATGTCGTAAAAGAACTAGCCTCAGACGATAAAGCCTATCGATCACTTACCCTAAGCTGGTTTAAAAATTCCCCTTTGCTAGAAATTATCCAACAAGCGCAAAAAATGGGATTCAAATTGATTTTGACTACCGATCATGGGACTATCAATGTTAAAAACCCATCCAAAGTCGTGGGTGATAAAAACACCAGCTTGAATTTACGTTATAAAACAGGCCGCAGTTTAACCTACGAACACAAAGATGTGTATGCGGTTAAAGAACCAAAAAATATTGGATTACCTACTATAAATATGAGTAGTTCTTATATTTTTGCAAAAAATGATTTGTTTTTAGCCTACGTTAACAACTATAATCATTACGTGAGTTATTATAAAAATACCTATCAGCATGGGGGAATTTCATTAGAGGAAATGATTATCCCGTTTTTAGTTTTTAACCCGAAATAGAAAAAAGCAGTCTGTATCCGTTTTCAGTTTTTGGTGCCTCCCAGAACTTTAAACTCTAAATAATTTTAAAAGCATGAATATCATTTTTTCTATCGACCAACTCGAGGAAGTTGCTCAGCAAATTATAGCCAGTAATCCTAAAAAAGTAATCCTTTTTCATGGAGAAATGGGCGTTGGAAAAACGACTTTAATCAAGCAGTTGTGCAAAACGCTTGGGGTAACCGGAGCAACAAGCAGTCCAACTTTTTCTTTAGTTAATGAGTACGAAACGAGTGTAAATCAACTTATTTATCATTTTGATTTTTATAGACTGAATGAGGAAGTAGAAGCATTAGATATGGGGATTGATGATTACTTGTATTCCGGGAATTGGTGTTTTATTGAATGGGCAGAAAAGATTCCAAATTTGATTCCTGAGGCACATTCAGTACTTACCATTTCATCGCTTGCTGATGGAAAACGTTATTTACAATTAAGTTAAAAAGAGCCTCATGAATGTAGAAAACAAAGTTGTAATTATTCCATTTTCAGTAGATTTAAAAGAGCCAATAAAAACATTAAATCTGGAATGGCTGAAAAAATATTTTAGGGTCGAACCCAAAGATGAAATTGTACTTTCAGATCCTCAAGGCCAAATTATAGACAAAGGTGGAATGATTTTTTATGCCCAATATAATGAGATTATTGTAGGCACTGTTTCTTTGATAAAAATTGACAATACGACTTTTGAATTGAGCAAAATGGCGGTTCAAGATGGTGTACAAGGTTTGGGCATCGGAAAAAAATTAATACTTCACTGCCTTGCTATTGCTAAAGAAAAAGGAATGGAGAAACTAATTTTATATTCGAATAGGAAATTACTACCAGCCATTCATTTATACGAGAAATACGGTTTTTTAGAAGTGCCATTGGAAGGTGGTGTTTATGAAAGAGCCGACATAAAAATGGAACGAACCATCCACCACTAATTTTATCAGGTACTAATGCGTTTACCAAAAATGCGATAAGTGCCTTTTATAAAACTTTTTGCGTAAATTGTACCCTTAATTTAACAACATCAATGTCAATAACTATAACACCATTCACAAAACAACAACTATTACCGCAGGAGGAAAAATTGGAGATTGCAAGACAAAAAAGCGAACTCTTTATTGGTATTCCAAAGGAAACGAGTCACCAAGAACGCCGTATTTGCCTTACTCCTGATGCGGTAAACTCGCTTACTTATCATGGACATCGGGTGATGATAGAAGCAGGAGCAGGATTGAGTTCTAGTTATACTGATAAGGAATACAGTGATGCGGGTGCTGAAATGACTAATGACGCTAAAAAGGTATTTGGTTGTCCAATGATTTTGAAAGTAGAACCTGCAACTCTTGCAGAAATCGCCATGATGAATCCACAGACGATTCTTTTGTCAGCCATTCAGTTAAAAACCCGAAAAAAAACCTATTTTGAGGCTTTAAGCAAAAAGAAAATTACTGCATTAGCTTTTGAATATATTAAGGATGAAGACGGAACCTATCCTGCTGTTAAATCATTAAGCGAAATTGCCGGAACTGCCTCCATACTAATTGCAGCCGAGCTAATGATTACCAATGAATTTGGAAAAGGGTTATTATTTGGTAATATTACTGGTGTCCCTCCTACAGATGTGGTAATTCTAGGAGCAGGAACTGTAGGTGAATTTGCTGCCAAAACGGCGATTGGATTAGGTGCATCTGTTAAAGTTTTTGATAATTCCATCACTAAATTGCGAAGACTACAAAACAATTTAAACCAAAGAATTTTTACTTCAACCATTCAACCAAAAGCATTACTAAAAGCACTCAGAAGGTGTGACGTCGCTATAGGTGCCATGCGTGGCAAGGATCGCTGTCCTGTAATAGTAACGGAAACGATGGTCGAGCACATGAAAAACGGAGCCGTAATTGTAGATGTGAGTATTGATACAGGAGGTTGTTTTGAAACTTCCGAAGTAACCTCGCATGAAAAACCAACCTTCATCAAAAACAATGTGTTGCATTACTGCGTGCCCAATATTCCTTCCCGATATTCTAAAACTGCTTCGTTGTCCATAAGCAATATAATTTCCCCTTACTTAATGAAAATTGCAGAGGATGGCGGTATAGAAAGTGCCATCCGTTGTGATAAAGGATTAAAAAATGGGGTCTATATGTACCACGGAATCTTGACAAATAGTGCCATCGGTGATTGGTTCGATTTACCGTATAACGATATCAATTTAATTGTTTTTTAAGAAAACTTTCAGTTACCTTTGCCAAAAATATAATTCATGAAGTTTATACACCGTTTTGCCTATTATTTGGTAGGTTTAGTAATAGGACTTTTCTTTGTTGCTTTGGTTTTTAGTGGCAAAGATACCCGTTGTAATTATTTTCCAAACGCTAGAGTACTAAATGATTTGAGGAATAAACCCTTTTACTATTCCGATCAAGCTTCTTTGATTTTAGCTGAAAAATGGATTGACACTGCCGATATAAAGAATACATTACAATTTGGAGATATCGATTTTGATAAAAGTAACGTTGTCCTAAAAAAAGGAAAACTGTACGTCATTGAAGGTAAAACAATTAAGAATCAAGAGGTGACTTTAAAAGTAATTAATTATGCTGACAAAGCCATTTTAGAAGAAATCATCAAAAAGTAAATCCAGAAATCAGTCCTAATTATAAGCTGATTTTTCTAGTACTCCCCCTGAGAATTTGGGCGTGCCCCTGCGTAAAAACTTCGGGTCCTGCTGTCCGCTCCCGCTTTTTTTTCGAGGCAAAAGAGCCTCTCAAAAAAGAGCTCCACTCCCATCACTCACGCAGAACAATACACAAGGAGACGTAATTTTTAAACTAAACATAGAGGCTAAGCATTTTTCTGATTTAGTTTTCAAATTAAAATCTGTACCATTAAATCCGTATCACGAATTAATTGGTTGAAATTGATACAATTTATGGCAAAATATCTTTTTTAGTCGCTAAAGCAAAATAAACTACAGGCACAAAGTTTTAAGCTCTGGCGGTAAACTCCTAAAAACTATTATGTTGAAATCCAATCAATTAATGCTTTATTATTCTGCTTTAAATATGCATTTGTTTTACTAAAATGCTTATTACCAAACCATTTTCCTTGATTCGCACTCAATGGCGATGGATGTCCGGACTCCAAAACTAAATGTTTATTTCGGTCTATTCTAAGTCCTTTTTTATGGGCAAAATTCCCCCATAACAAGAAAACAACTTGTTCGGTTTCCTCAGAAATTTTCTGGATAACAGCGTCAGTAAAAAGATTCCATTTTAAATGTTTATGACTGTTTGCTGTGTCTTCCCTAACTGTTAGCGAAGCATTCAACAATAAAACTCCTTGTTTTGCCCAAGATTCCAAATTTCCAGAACTGGGCAGGAAAATTGTTCCATAATCATCGCTTAATTCTCTAAAAATATTACGTAAAGAAGGTGGAATTCGGACATTATTATTTACCGAAAAGCACAAACCATTGGCTTCGCCTTTTCCATGATAAGGATCCTGACCAATGATGACCACTTTTAAATCATTAAAATTACAATAATTAAAAGCGGAAAAAATCAAGTCTTGAGGAGGATAACAGGTATAATTTTTATATTCTTCACCCACAGATTCCATTAAATCATGAAAATAAGGCTGCTGAATTTCATCTGACAAAATATTTTGCCATTCGGGATTAAGATTGATTTGCATAAATAATTATTATTTTACAAAGATACACAGAGTAATAAAAGAGATGCGTGGTAATTACATTTTTTAATTCCTAAAAAACGATCCTAAACATTCATTAATTCTTTGTGAATGACTGTTAAATAGTCTTAACTATTAACTATTTTTGTCTAAAAAAGAATTTACAGATAAATGATATCCATCACCGAAAAAACATTACAAGATTTACAATTCCCAACTGTTCTAGAAACGATTTCGGCAATTTGTAATACCGATATTGGCAAACAGAAAGCGCTTGAAATAACACCCTTTAAAGATAAAGAAACCTTGATGCAAGCCTTAATGCAAACATCAGAATATGTTTCCTCTTTTCAAAACAACAATGCAATCCCCAATCATGGTTTCGATGCTATTACGCACGAAATTAGATTTCTCGCCATTGAGGATAGTTTCCTTGAAGTGGGAAGCTTTAGAAAAATAGCTACTTTGTCCTCGACGGTCAATTTCCTATTGACCTATTTCAAAAAATTTGAAGATTATTATCCAAATTTAAATGCCAGAGCTTTACAGGTTGAATTTACCAAAGACATAATTGTCATGGTAGATGAAATTGTTGATAAATATGGCGAAATAAAAGACAATGCCTCTCCAGATTTGTTGAACATTCGTCGAAATATGAATTCAGTTAGAGGCAAAGTCAATCAGAGTTTTGGAACCGCCTTAACACAATACAATGCCTTAGGATATCTAGATGATATCAAAGAGAGTTTTGTTCAAAATCGCAGAGTTTTGGCGGTATTAGCAATGTATCGACGCAAAGTAAAAGGATCGATTTTAGGCAGCTCTAAAACAGGAAGTATTGCTTATATCGAACCTGAAGCCACACTGAATTATTCCAGAGAACTTAGCAATTTAGAATATGAAGAAAAAGAGGAAATTACAAGAATTTTAAAACAATTATCAAATTATATACGCCCCTATTTACCGTTGCTAATCAAATACCAAGACTTCTTGAGTGATGTTGATGTAATTGCTGCCAAAGCTAAATATGCAAATCGAATCAATGGAATTTTACCTGCAATTACAGAGAACAGAAGGTTGTATTTTAGAGAGGCGTTCCACCCTATTTTACTTTTGAACAACAAGCTAAAAAATGAAATCACACATCCACAAACGATTGAATTGAGCCAGGAAAACAGAATCATTGTAATTTCTGGTCCTAATGCTGGTGGAAAAACCATATCGTTAAAAACCGTGGGATTATTACAATTGATGTTACAATCTGGTATGTTAATTCCAGTTCATGAACGCAGTGAAACATTCTTATTCGATCGAATACTTACAGATATTGGAGACAATCAATCTATTGAAAATCATCTAAGTACATACAGTTACCGATTAAAGAATATGAACTACTTTTTAAAGAAGTGTAACAAAAAAACCATGTTCCTAATTGATGAGTTTGGTACCGGTTCTGATCCTGAATTGGGTGGTGCATTGGCCGAAATTTTCTTGGAAGAATTCTACCATCGGGAAGCTTTCGGGATTATTACAACGCATTATTCAAATTTAAAAATATTAGCTAATGAACTGCCTTTTGCTACCAACGCAAACATGCTCTTTGATGAAAAGTCATTAGAACCTATGTACAAATTAGCTTTGGGACAAGCGGGAAGTTCATTTACATTTGAAGTAGCCTTAAAAAATGGAATTCCATTCGGATTGATAAATCGAGCCAAAAAGAAGATTGAAGTTGGAAAAGTACGTTTCGATAAAACAATTGCCACGCTACAAAAAGAACGTTCAAAAATGGAGAAAACTTCTCAAACGCTAAAAGAGGAAGAAACTAAAGCGCGCGAAGAAGGCAAGAAAATGGAAACCATAAATGTAAAAATTAAACAAAAACTCGAAAGCTATCAGGAATTGTATGATAGTAATCAGAAAACGATTTATATAGGTACTAAAATAGAAGATATTGCGGAGAAATATTTCAACAATAAGAACAAGAAGGAATTACTTGGCGAATTTTTAAAAATAATTGAAATAGAAAATTCAAAACGCAAAAAAGCTTCAACTAAAGAGAGCAAAGCATTAATAGAAAAGAAGAAAGAAGTCATTCAAGAAGTGACTATTCAAGTTGAAGAAATTAGAAAAGAGAAGAAGGAAAAGAAACTAAAAGTAGTGGTTGAAAAACCTAAACACATTCTAAAAGTAGGTGATCGCGTGCGCATGTTTGATGGAAAAGCAGTGGGTACCCTTGATGCGATAGAAAAAAATAAAGCAACGGTAAACTATGGCGTATTCACTTCAAAAGTAAGTCTTGAAGCACTGGAGTTTGTTGAGGCTGGTAAAAATAAATAAGGCACCCTAGGAACGAATCAATCGCACTAACAGGAGTTATGATAGGAGTAATTAGAATAGAAATCCAATTCCTTGTATACTTCAACTTAAAAATATATGGATAAATTACCTAAACATAAAAAAATAATCCTGTTTGATGGCCTATGCAATTTGTGTGATTCAGCGGTGCAATTTATAATTAAGCATGACCAAAAAGACATTTTTAGATTTGTATCCTTGCAATCTGATTTAGGACAAGAAATTACTACACATTTAGGAATTGACACACATAAAACAGACAGTATTATTTTGTATCAGCCTGGTTTTGCCTATTATTATAAGTCGGAAGCTGCACTGGAAATTGCTAAAAATTTAGGTGGAATATTTTATTTTGCCAATCTCTTTTCTATATTACCGGTATCATTTAACAACTATATTTATGATTATATTGCAAAAAACCGTTACAAATGGTATGGTAAAAAGGACCACTGCATGATTCCCACCAAGGAGTTGCAAGCCAAATTTTTAGAATAAACGACCGAGCATGATATTTATCATGACTTTTATTTATTATCAATACTATATTTGGCCCAACTTAAAATAAATAAATAAATCATGAAAGACACTACACTTTTTTCTTGGGATAACGGAACTTTTATAATGGTTGTCGTATTCGGTTTAGTAATCGTTGGAATCGTTTCTGCCGTTTTTATTATGATGAATTCTGATAAAAAAATAAAAAAATAGCAAAAAAAAAGAGGATGACCAATTTTGGACATCCTCTTGCTATTATTACGCTAGGCAGAAGAAATTAACTTCTAATTAGTTTTCTATATTTCAATCGTTTTGGAGTTAAATCCCCACCTAAACGTTTCTTTTTATTTTCCTCATATTCAGAGAAACCACCCTCAAAATAATACACTTCTGAGTTGCCTTCAAAAGCTAGAATGTGCGTACAAATTCTGTCTAAAAACCATCTATCGTGAGAAATTACTACTGCGCAACCTGCAAAATTTTCTAAACCTTCTTCCAAAGCACGAAGCGTATTGATATCCAAATCATTCGTTGGCTCATCCAGTAACAAAACGTTTCCTTCCTCTTTTAATGTCATGGCAAGATGTAAACGGTTTCTTTCTCCACCTGAAAGCATCGAAACTTTCTTGTTTTGCTCTCCACCACCAAAATTAAATCTTGATAAATAAGCTCTTGAATTCACTTGCTTTCCACCCATCATAATCAATTCTTGACCGTCAGCGAAGTTTTCCCAAATTGATTTTTCAGGATTAATATTTGAATGTGCTTGATCAACATAAGCAATCTTTACAGTATCACCGATTAAAAACTCTCCTGAATCTGGCTTTTCTTCGCCCATTATCATTTTGAAAATAGTTGATTTACCCGCACCATTTGGCCCAATAATTCCAACAATTCCTGCTTGTGGTAATGTAAAGTTTAAATTATCATAAAGTAATTTTTCTCCAAATGCTTTAGACACATTCTTAGCCTCAATTACATTTGTTCCTAAACGTGGACCATTTGGAATGTAAATTTCCAGATTTTCATCCAATTGTTTTTGGTCTTCATTCAATAATTTATCGTAGTTCTGTAAACGCGCTTTTTGCTTCGTCTGACGACCTTTGGCACCTTGACGAACCCAATCCAACTCGCGCTCTAAATTTTTTCTTCGTTTGGAAGCTGTTTTTTCTTCTAGTGCCATACGGCTTGATTTTTGGTCCAACCAAGAAGAATAATTCCCTTTCCAAGGAATTCCTTCTCCTCTATCTAGTTCTAAAATCCAACCTGCCACATTGTCCAAGAAATATCTATCGTGTGTTACTGCAATTACAGTTCCGGCATATTGTGCTAAATGTTGTTCTAACCAAAGTACACTTTCCGCATCCAAGTGATTGGTAGGTTCATCTAGAAGCAAAACATCCGGTTGTTGCAATAACAAACGACATAAAGCTACACGACGACGTTCTCCTCCAGATAAATTCTTAATTGGAGTATCACCTTCAGGAGTACGCAAGGCATCCATGGCGATTTCTAATTTAGTGTCAATTTCCCATGCACCTAATGCATCAATTTTATCTTGTAAAAGCGCTTGACGATCCATCAACTGCTCCATTTTATCGGCATTTTCATAGACTTCCGGCAAGCCAAAACTATCATTGATTTTATTGAATTCGTCTAAAACAGCCATTGTCTCAGCCACTCCTTCTCTTACAATTTCAATCACCGTTTTGCTATCATCTAAAATAGGTTCCTGTTCTAAATAACCAACAGTGTAACCTGGTGCAAAAACTACATCACCTTGATAATTTTTATCAACACCAGCAATTATCTTTAATAAAGAAGATTTTCCAGATCCATTTAAACCCAAAATACCAATTTTAGCTCCATAAAAGAAACTCAAATAAATATTTTTAAGTACTGGTTTATCTGCTCCTTGATAAGTTTTACTCAATTTGGACATTGAGAAGATTACTTTTTTATCGTCTGACATTTTTTTTAATTTAAAATTTAAAATTCAACATTTGAAATAACTATTATAGTCTGCCCTTGAGCGAACTGAAAACCCATGCGTTAGCTAAAAAACCAACTCCTACGGCAGCAAAGCCCCAACCTGCAACGTCATCGTACCTAAAAGCACCTAAGCCAATAAGTAATAAACCCATGATAATCATTATAAGCGTGGCCCAACCTAGGATCGTATTTTTATTCATTGCCATATTTATGGAATTTCGTTTTTAATTCCCATTCTGAAACCTCATAAAGGGTTTGCAAATATCGGGATTTTTTACCCTTTAATTAAATATTTTATAAAGCATTTCTCTTAATAAATCAGATTGCGACAATGCATTGGCACCAACACCTTTACTTTTGACATCAATATCACGTAGAGCTGTTACAATTTGACTTACTTTTTTCATCGGATAATTCTTCAAAGCCACATCATATTCTTTTAAAAAGAATGGATTTACGCCTATTACCGCTGCTACATTTTTTGGATTTCTGTCCTTCAAACCGTGATACTTCAGCAATTGGATAAAAAAACCAAAAACTAAACTAGTCGTCACCACCATTGGATTATCTTTTGGATTCTGGGCAAAATTTTCAGCGATGGCATAGGCTTTTAATTGGTTGCGTTCACCAAGTGCTTTTCGCAATTCAAATACATTGAAGTCTTTGCTGAATCCTATATTTTCCTCAATATCCTTTGGACTTATCGTGCTTCCAACTGGCAAAATAATTTGTAATTTTTCGAGTTCATTATTTATTTTGCTCAAGTCTGTTCCCAAGAATTCTACTAACATGGCTGTAGCTTTGGGTTCAATAGCATATTTTTTACCAGCGAGGACACGTTTTATCCAGTCCCCAACTTGATTTTCATATAATTTTTTGCTTTCATACACCACGCCTGACTTAGCCAATAATTTGGTCAATTTTTTTCGCTTGTCCAACGTCTTATATTTATAACAAAAAACCAAAACCGTTGTTGCCATTGGGTTTTCGGCATAGCTTTCCAGTTTGTCAATGGTTCGAATCAAATCTTGTGCTTCCTTAACAATTACAACTTGACGTTCTGCCATCATAGGATAGCGTTTAGCGGTAGAAATAATATCCTCAATTGTGACATCTCTGCCGTACAAAACCGTTTGATTGAATCCTTTTTCCTCTTCCGTAAGCACTTTCCCTTCAATGTAGTCCGATAATTTATCGATATAATATGGCTCTTCACCCATCAAAAAATAAAGCGGTTTAATGTTGCCCCCTTTTATATCATTTACAATTTTTAGTACTTCGTCCATTTTTATGTTTTGTGTGAAGTTTACCGTTTAAAGTTTGTTGAATCACATGAGACTTTAAACTTGAAACTTTCAACTAAATAACTATTTTTGCTTCATGCAGCAATTAAATTTTTCTACTTATCATTTTCGTTTCAAAAATAGCGAAAATAAAGTCTCTATTTTTGATGAAATCAGGAAAAAATTTATCATTCTTACACCCGAAGAATGGGTTCGCCAGCACGTAGTCCAGTTTTTATTAGAAGAAAAAAAATATCCAAAATCATTAATTAATGTAGAAAAGGTTTTAAAAGTGAATGGCTTACGCAAAAGATACGATGTCGTCGTTTTTAATTCTGATGGGTCTATTTTTATTTTAATCGAATGTAAAGCACCCGAAATTAAAATTGCGCAAGCGACTTTCGACCAAATTGCGCGCTATAATATGACAATGAAAGCCCAATATTTGATGGTGACTAACGGATTGAATCATTACTTTTGCCAAATGGATTTCGAAAATGAAAAATATCAATTTCTTACCGAATTACCAATTTATCAAATCCGGTAATCAAAATTAAAAGATGAAAATAGCTGTTGTAATACTGAATTGGAATGGAATTTTATTGTTAGAAAAATTTTTGCCTTCCCTATTGAAATATTCTGCTGAAGCCACAATTTATGTCGCTGATAATGCATCGACAGATGATTCTATCTCCTTTGTCAAAGCTTTTTTTCCTGCGGTACAAATAGTAAAAAATGATAGCAATTTAGGATTTGCAGATGGCTACAATCAAGCTTTAAAATACATCGACGCGGAAATATATGCCTTAGTCAACTCTGATATTGAAGTAACCGAGAATTGGTTGCAACCCATTATTAAAACGTTTGAAAGTGAACCAAATACGGCGATCATTCAGCCTAAAATATTAGATTTTAAACGCAAAGATTATTTTGAATATGCAGGAGCTGCAGGAGGATTCATAGATCAATACGGCTATCCGTATTGCCGTGGTCGTATTTTTGATGCTTTAGAGAAAGATATTGGACAGTATGATGATCATTGCGAGATATTTTGGGCTTCAGGAGCTTGTTTTTTTATTAGAAGCCAAGTGTACAAAGACCTCAATGGTTTTGATGGAGAATTTTTTGCACATCAAGAAGAAATTGATTTGTGCTGGCGTGCCTTTAATCAAGGAAATAAAATAAAATACAATTCGGAATCCGTGGTCTATCATATAGGTGGAGCAACTTTACAACAGGGGAATCCAAAAAAGACTTTTTTGAATTTTAGAAATTCCTTGTTGATGTTGACTAAAAATCTTCCTAAAGAACAATTGTATAAAATTCTTTTGGGTCGAATGCTTTTGGATGGAATTGCAGGAATCCAATTTTTAGCACAAGGAAAACCCAAGCATTTTTTGGCAGTACTGAAGGCTCATTGGTCCTTTTATGGTCTTTTTATGGCTTACTATAAAAAAAGAAATAAATTTCAACATACAGAATACTATAATGTAAAAAGCATCGTTTACCTCTATTTTATTAGAAAAATTATAGTTTTTAACGATTTATTTAGAATTAAATAAAATATAAAAGGCTAAATTTGTCTTTCACAATATAAACTAAATTTTAACAATTTATGAAAAAAATCGTAATTGCCTTATCAGTAATGGCCCTTTTAACTTCTTGTGTTTCTAAAAAGAAATACACGGACTTAGAAGCTAGAAACAAAGAGACACAAGATTTATTAAATACTGCGACTGTAAAATTAAATTCTTGCTTAGAAGAAAAAGCAGGTCTTGCAGCAACTGCCGCTACTTTAAAAGAACAAAATCAAGGTTTAATCAGTGTTTCCAAAGACATGACTGTTTTGTCAACTAAGGGTGCTCAAAATATTGAAAAAGCTTTAGAATCTATTAAAGAGAAAGATTTGAAAATAAGCAGAATGCAAGATGCGTTAACTAAAAAAGATAGCGTAACATTAGCATTAGTGACAAGTTTAAAAAGTTCAGTAGGAATTTCTGATCCAGATATTGAAATAAATGTTGAAAAAGGAGTTGTTTTTATCTCTATTGCTGACAAATTATTATTTAAAAGCGGAAGTTACGAAGTAACAGATAGAGCTAAAATGGTTTTGGCTAAAGTTGCCAAAGTGGTTAACGACAAACCTGATTTTGAATGTATGGTTGAAGGTCATACGGACAATGTTCCTTACAATGGAACAGGTGTACTGTTAGACAATTGGGATTTAAGCGTGAAACGTTCTACTTCTATTATCCGTGTATTAACAAATCAATTAGGTGTTAAACCAGAGCAATTAATTGCTGCAGGAAGAAGTTCTTACATTCCTTTAGTTGCCAATGATTCTGCTGAAAACAGATCTCGCAACAGAAGAACTCGTATCGTAGTTTTACCAAAAATTGATCAATTTTACGAAATGATTGAAAAAGAAATGAAAAAACAAAGACCATAATTTCATTCCAATATCAAAAAACAAGCGCCTCAATTTTGAGGCGTTTTTTTTTGCTTTATTTCTATTCTAAAACATTGACAAAAATTGACTTTAGATCGAAACAAAAAAAGCAGGCCAATTGGCCTGCCTTTATGTATCCTCAATTTTTCTTTAACAACCAATTAAATATAATTAAGAATAACATGCTATTACTTTGTAATTAAAAAATATAATTTATCCGCAAATATAAAAATATATAATAAATCAGCAAATATTTTGCCAAAAATTTAAATTTTACAAAATATCTATATTTCCTTTTCCTTCTCTTACTACAATTGGTTCATCACCCGATAAATCAATAATAGTAGAACCTACATTATCACCATAACCGCCATCGATAACTAGGTCTACAAGGTTTTGCCATTTTTCGAAAATCAGTTCTGGATCAGTGGTGTATTCTATCACATCATCATCATCATGAATTGAGGTAGAAACAATAGGATTCCCAAGAAACTTGACAATCTCTAAAGCAATCGCATTATCAGGAACCCTGATTCCGACAGTCGTTTTCTTTTTGAATTCCTTAGGTAAGTTATTATTTCCCGGTAAAATAAAGGTATATGGTCCTGGTAAAGCTCTTTTTAAGATTTTAAAAGTAGCCGTGTCAATTTGTCTCACATAATCAGAGATGTTACTTAAATCATGGCAAACGAAGGAAAAATTAGCTTTATCAAGCTTTACTCCTTTTATCTTTGCAATGCGTTCCAAAGCTTTCGTATTGGTAATATCACAACCCAATCCGTAAACGGTATCTGTAGGGTAAATCACTAATCCTCCATCTTGTAAAACCTTAACTACTTTGGCTATTGCCGCTTCGTTGGGTTTATCTGGGTATATTTTTATAAATTGAGCCATTTTATTTAGTTTAAAATTAAGGGTTTGCAGTTTAATGAATTCATGATAGAAACCTAAACCTGCACCCTAAAACACGTTTTTATCCAATAATATCTAGTTTTGCAAATCGCAATAGTAATTTTTTTATACCGCCTACATCAAATTTGATTTCAGCTTTTTTATCCGCGCCTATTCCTTCCAGATTTATAACTTCCCCTTTTCCAAAGCGTTCGTGCATGACAATATTTCCTGCTGCCAGTTTATTATCAAATAAATTTGCCGCTCCTGAAGCCAAATTATTGGAAACCGGTTTTAATTTTCGAATATTTATATCTGATTTAGGTTCAGTATCCGTGTTGTATTTAGGTGGTGTTCCCCCTATTGGTTTTGCCAGACGCAATTTAGATTTATCTACATCACCAAAAATATCACTATCAATCATCGGTTTATAGCGGTAATTGTTTTCAGGAGGCGTCATATATTCTAGATATTGACTATCGATTTCCTCGATAAAACGAGAAGGTTCACTATCGGTCAACTTTCCCCAACGGTATCGTGATTGTGCATAGGTCAAATATGCCTGATGTTCCGCGCGGGTCAAAGCCACATAGAACAAACGCCGTTCTTCCTCAAGTTCACTTCTGGTACTCATACTCATGGCACTTGGAAACAAATCCTCTTCCATTCCAACGACAAAAACAAGCGGAAACTCTAATCCTTTTGCCAAGTGGATGGTCATTAACGCCACACGATCTTCATCGCTAGTATCTTTATCTAGATCTGTTGCTAGAGCTATATCTTCCATAAATTCAGACAAAGCGCCACGAGCACCATCTATTTCTTTTTGGCCATCGGTGAAATCTTTTATCCCGTTTAATAACTCCTCAATATTCTGAATTTTAGCCATTCCTTCCGGAGTTGCATCTTTCTTTAATTCTTGTATCAATCCCGTTTTTTTAGCAACATGATCAGCCAGATAAAACGCATCCTGATTCTCATTTATAGCCTGAAAACTCTGAATCATCGTAACAAAATCTAGTAGTTTTTGCTTGGTTCCAGAATTCAATTTTAAATCAATACGTTCTATATTTTGCATTACTTCAAAGATGGAACGTTTGTAATGATTGGCGGCAATGGTTAATTTTTCTATAGTAGTATTCCCAATTCCACGGGCTGGATAATTGATTACCCGCACTAAAGCTTCCTCATCTTTTGGATTAATAACCAATCGAAGATAACACAAAACATCCTTCACTTCTTTTCTTTGATAAAAGGAAAGTCCTCCATAAATTCGGTACGGAATATCTCTTTTTCTCAAAGCATCTTCCATAGCACGGGATTGTGCATTGGTACGGTACAAAATAGCAAAAGCGCCATTAGGCAACTGATTTTGCATTTTTTGTTCCCAAATGGTACTCGCCACAAAACGGCCTTCTTCATTGTCCGTTAAACTGCGATGCACTTTTATCTTTGGACCAAAATCATTAGCTGTCCAAACGATTTTATCGAGTTTAACTTTATTTTTATCAATAATGGTGTTTGCTGCTTCCACAATATTTTTTGTGGAACGGTAATTCTGTTCCAATCGAAAGGTTTTTACACCTTCATAATCTTTTTGGAAGTTCAAAATATTATTAATATTGGCTCCACGAAAAGCATAAATACTTTGCGCGTCATCACCTACCACACAAATATTTTGAAATTTATCTGATAATGCGCGAACGATTAAATACTGAGAATGATTCGTATCTTGGTACTCATCTACTAATATGTATCGGAAACGGTTTTGATATTTAGCTAGAACTTCAGGAAAACGAGTGAGTAATTCATTTGTTTTCAATAACAAATCATCAAAATCCATGGCTCCTGCTTTGAAACATCGGTCGACATAATTTTGATAAATTTCTCCCATTCGAGGTTTTTTAGACATCGCATCCGCTTCTTGTAAATCCGGATCATTAAAGTAGGCTTTTACCGTAATCAAACTATTCTTGAAGTTAGAAATCCTACTTAAAACCTGTTTGGGTTTATACACATCTCTATCCAATTGCATCTCTTTGATAATTCCAGAGATGGCACGCAGTGAGTCTTGAGAATCGTATATGGTAAAGTTGGAAGGATATCCTAAATGGTCTGCTTCGGAACGTAGAATTCGTGCAAAAACAGAGTGAAAAGTTCCCATCCAAAGGTTTTTAGCCTCACCTGCACCTACAATGTCAGAGATCCGCTTTTTCATTTCTCGGGCTGCCTTGTTGGTAAAAGTCAGGGACAATATACTGAATGCATCGATTCCCTGATGCATCAAATAAGCAATTCTTATAGTCAACACCCGCGTTTTACCAGAACCTGCTCCTGCAATAATTATCATAGGACCGTCTTTTTGTAAAACGGGTTCGCGTTGTGCTTCGTTAAGTTGATCGATATATTTATGCATGGAAATTTTTAAATTATATTATGCAAAAATAGCGATTTTGAATGAGGTTTTAAGTACCAAAAAAGAACAATCCGCGAATTCATTTTGCTGCTAATTATTATAAGAGATTCTGAATTTATTATTTAAAAAATACATCGTAGGCAAAACGGACTAAAGTACCAATTACTACCACCAAAAAGAACACTCGTATAAAACTATTTCCTTTATTTATAGCTAATTTTGCACCCATCCATCCACCAAAAGCGTTACTCGCAGCCATGGGTATTGCTATTGCCCAAATAATTTTTCCTTTTAAAATAAACAAACAAATAGAACCAAAATTTGTGGCAAGATTGACCATTTTAGCATTTGCAGAAGCATGTAAAAAATCAAATCCCATGATAGCGATAAATGCAACCACAAGAAAACTACCTGTTCCAGGACCTATAAATCCATCGTACAAACCCACTATAAAACTAATACCAATTGCATTAAAAATTTGTGTTCTTGGAGAATGATTTTTTTCAATTTGTTGACCAAAATTTTTCTTGGCATAAGTATAAATCACCAAAAAAGATAGCACTACTAATAATAATGGTTTCATGAAATCATTACTCACATACGTCAATAAAGTAGAACCCAAAAATGCTGATGGAAATGCCAAAAGCATCATAACAGACAATAATTTCCAGTTCATGTCCACCTTTTTTAGATATTGATACGCTGCAAAGGAAGTACCACTGAACGCAGGAACTTTTAAGGTTCCAATAACTGTAGCAACGGGAAGATTTGGCATCAAAATTAATCCCATAGGAGTTTGTATCAATCCACCACCACCAACAATTGCATCAATAAATCCTGCAGCAAAGGCGCCTAAACAAAGTAAAACAAGTACATAAGTTTCCATTACGGTATTTTATTTTAAAAAGTAGCGTTACTAGCGACAAAAATACTATTCGATTTGATTAATTGCTATTAAATAGAAATTGATTTTTAATCAAAAAAGTATATTTTTGTTCAAAATTTTTACATCAAAATGGACTCAACAAAAATCATAGAAATTCTAGCTTATACAATACCTTCGCTAATAACCGGTAGCGTTGCCTATTTTTTATTTGACTCTTATTTTAAAGATCAGCAAAATACCAGACGCTGGTTATTACAAAAGGAAGCTCAGAAAGATGCTTTACCGCTGCGTTTGCAAGCATACGAACGCATGGCTTTGTATTTAGAACGCATCAATCTTACCAAATTATTGATCCGCATAACTCCTCTTTCCCAAGATAAGAATGATTATGAGAATCTTATAATGGCGCAAATAGAGCAAGAATTTGAACATAATTCGACACAACAAATTTACATGTCAGATGAATGCTGGACCATAATTGTAACTGCAAAAAATGCGACAATCCAAATGATACGTGCTGCAAATAGAAGTGACCGTGTGGATTCTGCTGATAAGTTACGTGAAGTTCTATTGAATGATTTAATGGAAAAACAATCTCCAAGCAATGCAGCTTTGGCTTATATCAAAAACGAAGTGGGACAATTGTGGTAAGCAATCCATTCTGCAAATTGAGATTTATTAAAGCATTTGTTACTCATTCTCAAAATCATTCTACTTTTTAAGAATGCAATACCTTTATAATTCTGGAGAAGAGATCAATTCTGCCTTGCATTTTTATTTTCCACAGTTGGGGATATTCCTACCTGTCCAAAAAATAAATTCACGAATAGACAAACTAGATTATTGTCTACTTTTATCATATAATTGACGCCCTAATTCAGCTAAGAAAGGAAGACTTATACTTTCATATTCATAAATGTCATCGTTAAAAACACCATCTTTATTTGCTAAAATAGTCGCAGACAGCATAAATTCAACCTTGTTTTCTTGGTCAAGAATATAAGCACAATCAATCATGGTGCCATACGCAGTGCCCACTTTATTGTAAATTTTTATATTCGACGGAATATTTGCTGTCGTATCTCCAAACATAAAAAATTTACAATAACCATCATAATAGGTAATCGGATCAAAGCCTGCATTTTTAGGTAGGTTTTGCATTGAAAAAAGAATAAATTCTCTGTCTTTCTCTGTTATTTTAAAACGTTCTTCTTCTTTGAAAGCTTGAGAAAATACCATTCGTTTTAGTGTATTGTGTAAGGTTTCTAGTGGGTAGTAATTATTTTTAGAAAAGTCGAAAGGTGTATTTATTAATTTATCATCGGCATCCCGATAACCCACTCCTTTTTTGATACCCAAGAGCGCTAAAGGAACGGGACTTTCATTGAGTTTTGAAGGAAAAACTTCGATCGTTTGGTCGTCTTTGTAGATTGTAGTTGATTTTACTAAAGGGTTTCTCGAGTCTGGAGCTGAAAGACGGTGGCTTAATCGAAAAGGAAACAGCCCTTTTTCTTTCATCTTTTGGTTCACAAAATCAAAACCAATGAATTCAAGTAAATTTGTACTGGCTACATTATCGCTCACAGCAAAAACTTTTGAAATTTCTTCAGAAAATTTTATTTTATCTGTGTTCCCTTCTATCGTATATGAGGTATTAATAGAAGTATTAGGGATTGTATTCAATTTTTCCAAAGCCAAAATTGCAATAGGAAATTTTACTGTGCTCGCTGGATAAAAGTAAGTTTTAGCGTCTAAATGATACGTGTAATCCTTAAATGAAATTTTTCCCTTTTTATCTCTTACAATCTGAGTGTAGATAATTTGAAGCTCATATTGCTTTGGATTTTCCATCACCCTTTTTATGTTAGGATTATCGGAGGCCAATGTCTTTTTTAACAGGTCATTTTGCATACTACAACTAAATGTCGATAGTACTAAAAAAGCAAAAATATATTTTTTTATAACCATCTTATTTTTCTTATTTGAATTGATATTCTTGCGCTATAAATAAGATTCTGCGTGCTATTAGCTGCTAAATTAAATACTTTTACTTCAAATAGAGCAACACCATTACTATTTTAAAATACTATGTAAACCTCTTTATATCCTTTCTATCCGTTATTTTAAATTTTAGCAGCGCCGCTTTAAATTACATGCACCACTGCGAGGAAATAGCTTCAAAAAACATAGCTATTCTTTTAGCAAACGCTGTAACTGAAACTGTTCTGCTTCATTTAGGTCAGGAACTATTTTTTCCAAAGCAAATCTCATTTCTGGATTTTTTAATAATTTTCTTAGGTTATCTCTACCAAATTTAGAAAATTGCCACATGTGATGTGTAGTTGCATTTACAAGATTTTTCAAAACAATATCATTAATTATTTTGAAAGCAAGCAATTTATCCAAAGCATTTTGTCTGGTATTCGCCTCGTAATTTATAGATGAATACTCTATTAATTCATTGACCAATGTTTCTTTCTCTCTAGTATAATTAGGTGTTGATAAAGCGAGTGTTAACCACAAAGTCTTTAAATTATAATCATTAAAACCCATTCAAGTTTTGGATTGATCTAAATATTTAAAACGCTTTTCTGGAAAATTATTCCATAAATTATATAACGCCAGTTCTTGTGTTTGATATGATTTGTCCTCTAATAAAGTTTCATAATGCACTCTGAAACTTTCAGGAATTTCATTTACTGTTCCCGCAATTGTTTGACGTAATTGCACATTTTTAGTTTCTAAAGCTAAAATAAAAAAACTCTCTTTATCTTCCCATTTTTCATTTTTTAATTGATTTAGAATCGCTTCTTTCACCGAAAAATAAACGTCAGATTCCATTATTTTTTTAAAAAAATCCTTTTTATCTAACAACGGTTTATTTTTTAATTTTTCTACCGCAAACAAGACCTGAATTGATTTGTTTTTTAACAATAAAATATTAGCTTGTTGGGTATTAAAAACAGTAGTTTCAAGCCATACTTTACTAAAATTATCCAAATCATAATTTGATACTTTCTTAATTTCAGTAAAAAAATCATTGGTATTCACACTCTGAAACGCATGTTTTTTCAAATAGTTTTTGACCGCTTTTTTAAACGCCTTATCGCCTATTTCCTCGTGTAAACTAAATAAAGCCCAAGCACCTTTTTGATAAAATGTCAATGAACTTGCTTTTGCATTCAGAACAGGAATCGGGTCCGTACGAGAGGCAAATTTTAATTGTTGTGCCGACTCATATAATTTGGAATAGAAATAATCTTCACCATAGATTTCTTTTTCGGCAAGCAGTGCATAATACGTAGCAAAACCCTCCTGCAACCAATGGTGTTTACTATTTTCGGCAGTGACTAAATTTCCAAACCATTGGTGTGCTAATTCATGTGCATTGACATTGGTGTAGCTTCTGTCTTCAAATCCTGTTGAATCGACTACAAAACGCGTGTTGAAAAGCGTTGCTGATGTATTTTCCATTCCAGCATATAGAAAATCTCGAACAGGTGCTTGTTTGTATATTTCCCAAGGATACTTCACTCCTATTTCATTTTCTAAAAAATCAAACATTCTTTTTGAATCACGATAGGTTGGTTCAAATTTAGTTGCATCTTTTGGTTCCAAATACATTTCTAAATGAATTCCCGACTTTGATTTTTGTACATTTTTTTCAAATTTTCCAATGGCAAGCATCAATAAATAAGAACTCATTGGTTTTTGCATACGGTAGTTCCAAACGGAAAGTCCATTCAATTCCGACTTAAATTGCAACGTACCATTTGAAATGACCTGATAGTCTTTATCAAATACGATGTTCATATTAAAAACTACTTTTTCATTCACATCGTCAAAACTTGGAAACCAATGACTCGTATATTTCCCTTGTCCTTGTGTCCAAATTTGTACATTATCATTTGCTTCTGAACCAATGAAATACATTGTTTGCTTTGGCTTTGCCAAATACTGAAAAGTCAGGTTGTTTTTTCCCTTTTCAAAGGAGAAAATAAGTTGTAATTGCTTTTGGGTATTTTTAAAATCGATTGGTTTTCCGTTCAGCATAACATCAAAAAATTCCATGTTTTGTGCATCAATTTTAATAGTATCTATGGATTGTAACACTTCAAAATTATATCTGACATCTCCTGACACAGTTTTTTCAATTGGATTTATTGCAATTCTACCCAAAACCGATTTAAAATCAACAAATTGGGTTTGTTGGGCAAATGTGAATGTGGAAATAAAAAGGAATAGGTATTTCATTACTAACATATTTAATGATGCGATTTCCAAAGTTACAAAGGTTTCCCCAACTAATCCGGCTAATTTTGTAAGTTTACCTCCAGAAAACTATAAGTCAAACTACATTGAAAAAGAAAGCACTATTTAATTGGAGCAGTGGAAAAGATTCTGCGCTGGCCTTATATAAAACCTTACAAAATCCAGAAATTGAAATCTCTTGTTTATTAACCAGTGTAAACCAACAGCATCAACGTGTTTCTATGCATGGAGTTAGAGTTGAATTATTACAACAACAAGCCCAAAGCATTGGATTACCGCTTGAAATCATGCAAATTCCTGAAATGCCAACTATGGAAGCCTACGAAGATGTGATGCGAAAAACATTGGCAAAACTAAAAAATCATGGTGTCACCCATTCTATTTTTGGAGATATTTTTCTGGAAGATTTGCGTAAATACCGTGAAGATAAATTAGCCGAAATAGGTTTCGAATGCATTTTTCCACTTTGGAAAACCCCAACCCACGAAATCATTCAGGAATTTATACGTTTAGGTTTTAAAACAATTGTGGTTTGTGTGAACGAACGCCATTTGGATAAAAGCTTCGTAGGTCGCGTTATCGATGAGGATTTCATAAATGATTTACCAGAAAATGTAGATGTTTGTGGCGAAAATGGCGAATTCCACACCTTCACTTTTGACGGTCCCATTTTCTCCAAACCTATCAAATTTGAAATTGGAGAAGTTGTGTATCGAAAATATGAAAAACCAGAAAAAGAAGATTCATCCGATACTGCTTGTGATACAAGTGCATCCGATGTGTTTGATTTTGGGTTTTGGTATTGTGATTTGGTTGGTAAATGATTTAAAAAAAACTCCGAAATCAATAAGACAACGGAGTTCTATTTGTAAAGAATAGTAAAATACACTAATCTAAACTTGGTACAGAAAAAGTATCTAAAACACTTTTTTCACTCATAAGTGCTTCAATTTCATTTGATTTTCTTGGTGCTTCCGATGATAAATTTACCGGTCCATTTGCTGTAATTAAAATATCATCTTCAATTCGTACCGCAATTCCCCACCATTTTTTATCACAATCACTACCTATTGGAATGTAAATTCCAGGCTCTACGGTCACGACCATATCTGCTTCAAAAACAGTATACAAACCTGGATCGTGAACATCTAACCCAATGTGATGGGAAGTTCCGTGAGGAAAATATTTTCTGGATTCTTGTTCCGTTTTAACAATTCCTAGTTTCACTAAGCCAGCAGTGATTATTTTGCGTGCAGCAACATCCGGCGCATTAAAACTATTCCCCACTTTTGCAGCAGCAATACCAGCTTCTTGCGCTTCATAAACCAAATCATAAATTAGTTTTTGCTCCGTAGAAAATTTTCCGTTAGCTGGAATGGTTCGGGTTACATCAGCAGTATACCCATGATATTCAGCTCCTAAATCCATTAAAACCAACTCGTTTTCGACTTTCATTTTGCTGTTTTCAATATAATGCAATACGCAACCGTTATTTCCTGCGCCCACGATTGATGGATAACCCTCAAACTCACTGCCGTACTTTTTGTATACAAATTCATGAATTCCCTGTATTTCCGTTTCCGACATTCCAGGATGCATCGCTTTCATGATTTCACGTTGTCCCATTGCCGAAATCCGAACCGCTTTAGTCAATAAAACCAACTCTTCTTTGGATTTTTTCTCGCGCAAACTCGCCATAAATGTCAAAATCGATTTGGTATTTATTGTAGCCTTTTTTGAAGTGATGCTATTTTTAGTATTCATTTCGTTTTGCACATTCAAATCCATTTGTGGTCTCTCTTTTTCGCTGTAGCCAATTTGAGAGTTAAAAGCACTAATTAATTTATATAAATCGGCTTTTTCATTTTTCGAATTTCGGGTATCTTCTTCAAATTCCTTAAAGAAAACAGTATCAAAATTTGCATAATCAATCCCCGAATTTAAAAACGCCGCTCCATTCAAAGCATTATCAAAACCCAACTCTTTTTTGGCGCCCTCCGTTCCTAAGCGGACTCCTGTCCATTGCTCTGCTCTTGGATTTTTTTCCTGAACATAGAGCAATTCATTGAATGACTTTCCGTCTGTATTGGTTTTATTGTTCGAAAAAACAACTAGCACTGAATTAGGTTCTTTGTATCCTGTTAAATAATAAAAATCCGGATCTTGATGGTAGATAAAATCCACATCATTGGCTCGGTTCCGAATAGGATTACTAAAAAATACCGCCACACTATTCTGAGGCATTTTGGCACGCAAGGCTTCTCTGCGTTCTTTATGGAATTGAGCCGACAAATAATCGTTTGGATTTCCGTTTTGCGCTATGGAGACACAAACAAAAAAGACAGTAAAAACAAAAGAAAGTTTTAAATTCATAGCGCTACATTTTAGGGTTTTGCAAAATAAATAAAAGATTTTGATAGCATTAATTAGTACGTAAATATAATTTTTTTGTGCGTACCAACTATTTTTTTATTGAAAGACTGATTCTTCTATTCGATTGAAAATAGAAAAAGAGCACCAGAAGTTTTTACAACTTCTGAATACTCTTTGACAAAAGTGCTTCATAATCCTAAAATTAACCAAATCTAAACCTTATGAAAATGTTTTAATAAGCACTTATAATTTACTTTTTAACTAAAATTATAAAACAGTATTTGACTTCGGTTATATATATTTTATAGATGCTACTTCTTGCAATAGGTTGCGTCAAATTTTAACTATTTTTTTCTAAAGCTAAAATAGAGTCTTAAAAATCTTTGTTTAAACTCCAAAAAAATACCGCTAATTCGCAAATTTAAGATGGATTATACCATTTATAATTTGCAAATTAGCGGTTGAACCGGACTAGAAGTCTTATTATCGTTCTTCGTACATTTTCAGCAATTGTGTCACTGTATTCCAATTTCGGATTGTTGCAATAACATTCAGTTTTTTCTCGATGTATTTTTGATCAAATCTGGTCTTTCCGGCGCCAACAGCATATTTTATAAAGATTTTGTTACCATCAATACTTGCTTCATCTGGTTTGAATTGGCTAATTTTCAAATCATTCATACTCGTACTTTGCAACGTGGTCGAAATAAAAGCCACATACAACTTCTTTGTATCAATGTCTTTTTCCTTCAAAAATGAATTCTTTTTGAAACAAGCTTCTAAATCCTCTTTTTTAATAACAACAACAGGCACTTCATATCCAAAAATCTTAAAAATTTCCTGTTTTATTTTGAATCCAACGGCAGCTCCATTTTCTTCTTCGGTATCCACAAAAACATTTCCGGATTGAATATACGTTTGCACATTTTGAAAACCAATGGTTTCCAAAGTCGTTTTTAGGGCTTCCATTTTTATCATACTGTGACCAGAAACGTTGATGCCACGAAGTAATGCGAGATGAGTTATCATTTGTTGAAATTTTATTTTTTGCGAAGGTATTGTGTTTAAAAAGATAAATACATATTTTATTATCAGTTCTTCTCAACTTAGTAATACTCATTTTAGGGTGATTATTCGAATATTTTAATAATTAAGACCAAAACTAAAATAGCAAAAATTAGTATTATTACAGGAAATAATACATTTAATATTGCTTTACCAATAGATAATTGCTGTACTTCAGCTATTCCAATTATGCACAATACAAGCGACCAAATTCCCAGTCCCGACTCTACAAAAAGCAGTAGATACAAAATCACACTTTTAGTTGAAGCTAAATTGTATAAATCAGAATCTGATTGGAATAATTGATTTCCATATAACGCAAGCTGCGGAATCAGAAGTATTAAAATGAAAATAGAAGGAAAAAAAGCATAAGCTAAAACTCTTACTATAGATTGTGTATTTCCCTTTCCATTCAACCAAGCGCCAGTCCAGCTAATAAGCGCAGCATATAGATATTAGGAAATCCAGCCAAAAATACCACCAAAAATAACACAGACAGCGATGGTATTCCAAAGGGAAAAGTTATTTCCCATATTTTTCGTTGATGCTCTATCAAAAGTTCTTACAATACCAGCTAGAAATAATAAAATATACAAATGTTTCTCATATTTGTATTCATTTATAAATTGAAAAGCTGTTCGTGGAGCGATCATTAATTTTAGGAACAGCTCTTTCTCAGCGATTTTAATTCTTTCCGGTGGTTGTTCTGTTTCATTCATAGTATTATTGTCATTTTTTAATTGATTATTTGTTCAGGCGCTGGAATAATCAAAAATAATATACTTCTTTCTTATTATAAAAGTACATCAGCAGCAGTTTATTTGTTAAAATTAGTCTCAAGATTACATTTGTAATATATAGAGCTCATTGAACTGTTATATCAAAAAATAATTAGCTACTATCTTGTTTATAACACCTTACACTTGATAATACTACATTCTAATAATTTTCGCACTTTATAATAAGTGTAAAAATTATCCACGACAATGCCTATTATTTTTTATCTTGGATTAATTTTGATTTTTCGTGTTTTCCAAATATAGTACTAATAAGTTTAAATTTTTATGTTACAATACTTTCCCAAAATTATTCCTAAATAAACGCACCTGTTTCCATTTTCCTGTAATCGCTTAAAAAAAATAAAAAAAAGCCTCCAACAAAACATCGTTTTGGTGGAGGCTTTCACTACTAAAATGCAACGTGAATTAGCAACAAACTGCAGTAGTTTAAAATATTATTTTTGAGGTGTTCGGATAATTACTTATACTTTTTATGTAAATTTAAAGAATGGAAAAATTTACAGGAGAAAGTATTTTAGAATTCACCGATAA